>DATEPD010000270.1:0-6513 GCA_035273365.1 Nitrospiraceae bacterium
AAGCCTGCCGCTGTCTATGACCAACTGCGGGCGAATCTGCCGTACGAAGAAACCCGCCACTATCTCCAAAAAGTGACGACTTACCGCAAGGCCTTCGTCAGTTCATCGGACAACTCGAATTAATAAAGCCCCCCGCAGCAAGATACGCGATCACCACAGCGCATTCGATACAGATGGCGCGCAAGGAGTCAGACTATGAAGTAAGATTTTTAAAAATCCGCGTGCTTTTCGAGTACGAGCACCGGGACACCGGCCCTGGCAAGCAACAGCCCGAGCATCATCCCCGCTGGTCCTCCGCCAGCTATGCAGCAGCGTATGCTGATGGTGCTGGTGGCCATGCCTCACCCTTAACGTTCGTCCTGGTCAATGGCTTCAAAAATGCTCCCGACAGGAGTGATCACCGATTTGGGATAGAACAGCCATTTGGCGAGATGACGCGTGAGATAACCGGGATGTCCTTTGGCGCCAAGGAATGTGGCAAATCGATTCCACTCAGCAATGCGTGCTGGATTTATACCGGGAACCGCGAGAAACCACCGAGCCAACGCAGCGTTGTCCGCTGACTGTCGAACGCCGGCGAGGAACTGATCGATGGTGAGACCGAAGTGGCGAAGGAAATACCCGTCTACGCCAAATCGACTGCCAAAGGCCAATTGATAGACAAACGGAAGCTGCCCATTGAGAGATAGCCTCGCCTTATCCGCGAAACGCGGGAGCCAGACACAGCCGCCAAGCTGGTCTTGAGGACGATGGAGCTGCATGGGTGTGCCGCTTACGATGTGGTTCTTGTTTTCGATTTCACAAAGCAGTCGGTCGTGTGGTCATTCACCAGCCCAACCGCCTGCATGTAGGCATAGACAATCGTGCTACCGACAAACCGGAAACCCCGGTTCTTGAGATCCTTCGACAATGCGTCGCTCTCAGGTGTGGTGGCTGGGACCTCGGCCATCGTACGCCGACGAGTCTCTCTCTGTTTTCTGTCAACGAATTGCCAGACATAGCGATCGAATGAACCGAACTCTTTCTGGACTGAGAGAAACGCCTGCGCGTTGGTCACAGCCGAATCGATTTTGAGCCGGTTGCGAATGATGCCGGGATTCTTCAGCAGCACGGCTTTCTTCTTCGCGGTGAATCGTGCCACCTTCTTCGGATCAAACTCCGCAAATGCCCGGCGATAGCCATCGCGCCGCAGCAAGATCGTTTCCCACGTGAGGCCGGCCTGGGCTCCCTCCAACAACAGCATCTCAAAATGTTTTCGATCGGAATGAACCGGCACACCCCATTCCCGATCATGATAGCGAATAAAATGAGGTTTCCCACCGACCCAACCGCAGCGTGTCTTGCCATCGGAGGTCGAACGGAGATGCTTGGCCATCGGCAACGCAATCGGCCTGCAATGCAGCCGCCTTCTATCTCGAGTCAACCGGAATGCACCATTTCGGTCTCATGCGACCGAAGTCGGTTCGCACATGGCGCCGAAGTGCACGCTTCGAATCGAGCACCACAGGCCCGCGAGGACCACGCCAAAATACCACCCAATGCCAACATGCGCGTCCCCCATCTTCGTGCCATTTGATGGCGAGCAACGCAAGATCCGGCAGGGCCTTCCAAGAGGTGAAAGGCACTTCAGTTCGTGCCGACCGAAATCCATACTCCTTGAGCAGCCTGCGGACGTGGTCTGTTTCGGACCACAACCTCGGATCGTCGGCGAAGATACCGAGCCGATTCGCCACACGCTTCGCCTGTGGGTAGGTCACGCCTGCCAGCACAGCCATGCTCGCAATGCCGCAGCCGGTACGCTCGAGCTGCACCACCGGCTTCATGACAGCTCCAGTTTCAGCTTCCGTCCACCAGAGATACAGAATCCTTCCCGTTGATAGAACGCCATGGTCCGGTCGAACTGCGGGAGGGGCGGAGTCGTCACCTCGAGTCTACGCCATCCTCTCGATTGCCCAAGCCGACGCGCCTCCCCCATCAACGCCGCTCCTATCCCATTCGATCGATGGGCCGGACGAACATAGAATTCCGGAATAGTGCCATACGCGCCTTCTGTGTAGAGCGCAAAACTTTCATAGAGTGCCAGAAAGCCGAGGGGTTCAGGTTGTATCCCATCGCGGGCGAGCAAGACGCGGTACTTTCCATCCGTAATCCAGGATCGAGCCCGTGTTTCCGACTCATTCTGGTGAAATCCAAATGTTTTGTTTCCGACCAGCGCCATGATTTCACGAAGAAGCTCACCAACCAGTTGCGCGATGAGCGGTGCATCATCCGGCCGGGCGTGATCAATACGAAATTGCATTAGTTGTCGCTCACGGTCCAACAATGTTGCGCGCGAGGACTTCGGAAGCCCCGCACATACGCACAACAGATCACCCTTGTAGGATGCTCAAACAGTCGTTCAGCAAGGCCGCAGGCGAATCGAACCCGGAGGCGTACCCCTCGGATTTCGATGAGCCGAGAACGAAGTCCGAGGAGAGGCGCGTCTCGGCGCGCCGGGGTCGGGTGGGTGAGAACAGCGACTGTTTCAGCATCCTACTCACCCACATATTGTTGAAACAGATCATACCCCTCCTTCCATTCACCATGCCCGCTGTCGGCATTGATGTGCCCCGCCTGGCCGATATCAATGAACATGCTTCCCCAAGCCATCGCACAATGTTTGGCATGGGCAAGTGATCCGAGCGGGTCATTGGTACTGGCGACCACGAGGCTCCGAAACATGAAGGGCACCAACGGCACCGGGACAAACCCATGCGCCGCTGCAGGGAAACTGACACTCTTCGGATCAGGTACCGCCACAAGAAAGGCGCCCTTCGGAATTCGTGCTGCACGATGAACCCAATGGGCCACCAGGAGACAGGCGAGACTATGGGCTACCAGCAAGGGAGGTGAGGAACAAGCCTGCACGGCATTATCCAACGTATGAACCCAATCGTCACAGGCTGGGGCGTCCCACTTTCCCAGATTCACGCGTCGCCAATCGGGATGGCGCAGTTCCCAGACTGTTTGCCAATGTAGCGGCCCGGAGTTACCAAAGCCGGGCAGGACCAAGACAGGAGTGTCACTCGGCACGCCGAACCCTCCCAGCATCTGTTGAACACTATCGCGACACGCTAGCCCTTCGATGACACGCATATGCGACACAACCGCGCTGCTGGAGGATGCTCAAACAGTTCGTTCAGCAAGGCCGCAGGCGAATCGAAACCGGAGGCGTACCCTCGGGGGTACGTTGAGGATTTCGATGAGCCGAGAACGAAGCTGGCGGACTGTTTCAGCATCCTCCGCTAACAAGGGATATTCACGGCCGGGTCGCACAGCAACGATGGAATCACCGGAGGGGTCATGTACCGGCTTGAGGGATCCTGAGACCCCATCGATCCCGTAGTCGGCGGACCGCCAGGCATTCCAGGGAGTCCTCGTCCGGCGGAACCAAACCTCTTCCCGGTACTTGAACTCACCGAGGAACCAACCCCGGGGGCAGGCAACGATGTGGACCCGGCATTGGCCTGTCCGGGAACCACTGCACTAGGCACGGCTTGTAGGGATTGTCCGGCTTGATTCTGAACCGGGGGTGCTGCAGGCGGCGTCTGCGCATCACAGGGATTCGCCAGCACGCCAACGACAAACACCATCGACATCGCGAGATAGTACTTCATCTCCGTCGGCCGGCAATTCATATTCGATTTGTTTGCTGTATACGACACGACGTCAACCAGTCTCGGATAGACGATGAACCTAGCTGAATTCTAACGAGACAGGGGTAAACCACGCAATGCCGCTTTCGCGATCGGTTTCTGTTATATTAGCCCGCTCGCATACGGCGACGCCGATGCATCGATTGACAGCGGTGGCTGTCGGTCGCAGGCATAGATGCGAAGGATCGCATCGGGTCGGAGAATTGTCGTCAGTAACCACACTCAGTGAGGGCTGTTCGATGGAGACCGAGAAGAGGGATGTGCTGCTTGGGATGATCACCTGGTGGGGCTTTCATGCCCTCCTCATCTGGATGGGAGTCAGGCATTTCTTGTCCAGATCTATCGACGGTAACTTCCTCCTGTCAGATGTGTTTGCCGGCCTCCTTCTAGCGTCCTGTGTGCTCTCCCTCCTTCGGCTGTCTATAGGGCGCATCATGCTCCGCCTGATCGCCGTGTTCTACATCTCGCAAATTGCTGTTCAAGTGTGGCATGGAACGTTTCAATGGGGCAGCGTGACTGATCTTGCGATCTGGGCTTACACATTGTATTCCTTCGGACCAAGCAGTTGGCGGCATGCCCTTTATACACCGCTGGGCGTCTTCGGGAAAACGAAGACAGAGTAATAGCAGAATGCCCTGCTCTTCGTGTTCAGAAGAGAGGAATCGACCCTTGACTCTGAACCCCTGCTCCCTTTATGACCCTTCGTGAGTGGGACCTCAACGTCCGGAATTGGGTGAATCCCCAGGGTTAATAATGATCGGAGCCTTCATGTGCTCTGGCAAGATGACCATCTTGGAATTCTGACTGTCATATAATTTGTACTGAAGATAGGCCGGTGTGAGTGTCTTCGTAATGGTCTCCTGCGCCTGAGACTGTCCGATGGACCGAATACGGAGCCCCTCGGCCTCACCCTCGGCGCGAATCCGAATTGCATCCCCTTCGCCTTTCGCCCGCGTGCGGGCGATCTCGGCATCCTTGGAGGCGATGGTCAATTCGAATTCTTTTTGTTCTTTTTCCTGTTCCTTCGCTTGTTTCTGCTCAATCGCGCGCAAGACAATGGGCGGAAAGTCGACATCGGACAAGGCGATATTTTGTATTTCCAAATGACGGCCTTTTAGATTCTCAACCACCACCGCCCGGACTTTGCTCGCAATCTCGGTGCTCATCTCCGGCACCGTCACCATGTTATAGCCAGAGACCACACTGCGCACCGCCGCCATAAACTGAGGTTTGACGATCCGGGGATAATAGTCCGAGCCCACTTCTTGATTCAGAAAATACAGCTCTTCCGGAATGGGCCGGAGAATGATGGCCGCCTTGATGGACACCTGAAGATCATCCGCACTCAAGGCATCAATATCTTCGGTGTGGCTCTGCCATCGAATATCGTAGCGGTATATGTCATTCCAAGGCGCCTGCCAATAAAATCCGTCCTTGAGCGGTTGGGTGGAAAGCCCTTCTGTGAACGGACGCCAGAACAACCCCCGCTGGCCCGGTTGGATGGTGGTGCCACAGGCTGTGGTCAGCAACAGTACGGCGAGCGCAAGACTTGTCAGAGTGAATCGTGTCATAGCTTCCTCCCGGTACGGCCACGCCACGCGTGGCAGATTAGTGGCTGCGTTCTCGTGTAAGCTTATTAAGAGACCTATTTCTTTTTGCTCAGCTTCAGGTGAAGATCGGCGAGCCGGTCTTGTTCGAGTGCCATTTCTTGGTAGAACTTCACTAAGAGCTTTGTGCCCACTACCCAATCAGACTCTCGTCCGAAGAGCCCTTCATAGAGCACGGCTCGATCGTTCAATTCCTCGACCTGCTGGCGTGACAACGCCGCCTCACGGGTATAATAGGACGCAATCGCTCCATGGTCTTGGTCGGGATCTCGCGAGACAGGGTCCAGTACATCCTTCGGGCCGCCGAAACAGCCAGACACAAGCACGAAACCAAGGAGGAGGATGAGAACTGGCGGGTGCTTCAAGGCAGTTCTCCTTGCTCCACCAGGGAGACACACATGGAGGGCCCATGCGAGAAACCAGTAGCTGACGCCCCGGTAAAGTTTGGTAATATATTTTTATTATCTCACTCGCTTGTTCCCAACGCAATATCAGGGTCTAACCATCAAGGCACGCAACGAACCAGCGGAATCGAGTGGCAGCATTCGCGCTGGAATGTACGACAAATCATATGTAAGACGTAGGCGAAATACCACATTGGATCCACGATCGTAGAAAGGAGATCAAGCCGTGTTAGCGGAGGAGGCCGGAATGGTTTTTGGACAGCACCAAACCGCGAGGCGCATAGTAAGACAACGACCCAACTGGATTTCCCCTGTTCTCGCAGGCCACTTCCCACAAAGCCTGATTCATGCTATGTGGCTCAACCGGCATCCAGATGTCACTGTCTACGTATCCATTAGTTGGTATACCGGTTCCCATTTGGCGTGAGAAATCCGTGTACTCGAGCAAGCGAACGCGCTTTTCCCCACAGTCAAATTGCTTGTGGGTCTTCGTTGACATGAATCTGGCAGGTCCTCTCGCACTGCCTTGCATCCACTTAAAGTTGATCAACTGCCACAGGGCCACAAGATTCCCTTCCCTGCGAATACTGTCTGGATCAATGTATACAGTTTGTAGCCCTGGTGAGAGATAGTCTTTCTCGATCGCCACCCATTCCGCATTTACGGATCCACTGGTCAGCACCAGCAGTGTAATCAGTGACCAGAAACCCAGGGCGCAGGCCGGTGGCAACTTATGGTGATTATTCTTCAATTTGCAACGATTCATATGTGATGCAGACGCGAGGTACCACATTGATCAACCCGTTT
>DATEPD010000271.1:0-3169 GCA_035273365.1 Nitrospiraceae bacterium
TGGACAAAACAAACACGTTTGGCACATGAGCAAAGCATGTGCCAAACGTGTTTCACGCAACTAACTGATTTGAATAAGAATTCAAGACTTGTGTGGAGTTGAAAAAACTTTTGAGGTGCAGAAACTGAAGGAAAGACCATACGGATTCTAACCTGCTAAAAGAGTGTTTTCGATTTTTCGCTTACTCATCCATTCGTGAGTGCCTATGAATATGCGATTGATGTGTCAACAGCGAGCGACGAACGCAAACGCATATCGCAGAGCTCACTGTTTGAAGCGAGCGATGAGGAACCACGCCGGCCCGGAAACTGACAGACAGGTATTCCTTCCACACTTCGTCAGGGGACGGTTCTATCCCGAAAATATTTATAGAGTAAGTAGGCATTGATCATCATCATGATCGCGAGGATGCTATATGTGGTGAACGCAGTGGCCAAGTTCAATTCGATAAGCACCCTGGACAGTCCGAACGCAACAACTAGGGCATCGAAAGCCATGCAGATTCGTCTGAACGTTTCAGGATCCATCAAACGTATCAGATAGCTTCCGAGGGGAATTCCCAACAAAACGCTGGGGACGATATAGAGAATGATCTCCATGCTGGCGTAACTGTAGAGTCCGATAAAATAGTAAGCGATTCCTGTCATGACCGCTTCTCCCACTCGAATGACGCCCAATGCGGCACGGAAATCCTGTTTGACATATCCTTGATTGTTGAACAGGAGTGCGAGGGGAGGGCCTGAAATCGTGGTGACGGAATACAGGGTTCCGATTCCCACACCGAAGGGGATCGCAATGGATTTTTCAGCTCTGATGGGCTTTCTGATGCCGGCGGCTTGGAGCAGAATCAACGGCAACAGCATGAAGTAGGTCACAAACTTAACCCAGGACGGATGAACGAGAGAGAGGATGTAGCTGCCGATCGCGACACCGATCAGGAGGCCGATCAGAATGGGTGCTACACGCCACCAAATGTTCGGGATGCTCTTGCGGTTGATGAAGAGGACATAGCCATTGATCACCAATTCCACGAGCACTAATGCCGGATTCAAAATACGATTGGTGTAAAATAGCAGCGCGACGGGAACCGTAATCGATGAAAAACCATATCCCAGGGCGCCGTTGACTGTGGCCGCCACGAAGGTGATCACCACAAGGACGACGAGATCCACCATTACCCTTTGCGATGTCCGGAGACGAAGTCGTTGAGCGTGTAGTGGTCCAGAATATCGGCAATGGCGTCACGCACCGTACCCATCACATGCTGCACCGGACATTGGGCGTGTTCGGCATAGGGGCAGTCCTTGCATTTCTGATAGGCCGTCTTGCTCACGCATCCGATGGGGGCGAGGGGGCCATCTAGTATGCGAATGACTTGGCCGAGGGTAATCTCTTCCGGAGGCTTGATCAGCGTGTAGCCGCCCTTCATCCCTCGACGGCTAGACAGGAGGCCGGCTCGTTTGAGTGTCAGGAGAATCTGTTCAAGAAATTCGACCGGGATATGCTGGCGTGTCGCAATCTGGTGACGCTGCAATGTCACCTTGCCATGCACGAGGGTGAGCTCCAGCAGTGCACGAAGTCCATATTCGCTTTTTTTTGAGAGCTTCATGTTGGGTCTAATGAATTCCAAGTGATTTAATCAAGAATAGGAACAATAGAAGACTGTGTCTGATCTCGTCAAGAGTCGATTTGAAATATTTAAGCGGAATACTCCGGAGGACCTGATCCACAATGCCCGTCAATTCTTATAGGTGGATGCGCTGCAACTCCTTGATCCTAGAGGGTTGTTCCTTGACAGGTTCTGCGAATTCCTGTTAGTTTCTGCGTTCATTTCAAGACGTCTATCGCCGAAATCAGACCTTCGCAACCACGACTGGACTGTTCGTGACCTTCCAGGATCTCATTCTCACTTTGCATCACTACTGGGCCGAGCAAGGCTGCGTGATTCATCAGTCCTACGATCTGGAAATGGGGGCAGGTACCTTTCACCCAGCCACCTTCCTCCGCTCCCTTGGCCCAGAGCCCTGGCGTGCCGCCTATTCTCAACCATGCCGACGCCCTACGGATGGCCGATACGGAGATAATCCGAATCGCATGCAGCACTACTATCAGTATCAGGTCGTGCTGAAACCGGCGCCGGACAACATCCAATCGTTGTATCTGGAGAGTCTGGCTCAATTGGGGATTAACCCCAAGCGGCACGACATTCGTTTCATTCAAGATGACTGGGAGTCTCCCACATTGGGAGCCTGGGGTCTGGGCTGGGAAGTGCGTCTGGATGGAATGGAGATCACCCAGTTCACCTACTTTCAAGAAATCGGCGGGATCGAGCTGAATCCGATTACCGTCGAGCTTACCTATGGAACCGAACGGATCGCCATGTATCTGCAACATGTGAACAACGTCTTCGATCTGGCGTGGAACGAATCGATCACGTATCGAGACATCCATCACGAAACCGAAGTCCAGTTCTCGACCTATAATTTCGAAGAGGGCGACGTGGCGATGCTCATGACCACGTTTCAATCGTTCGAGGGAGAATGCAAACGACTGTTGGCGAATCGCGACAAGCGGTTGACGCTACCGGCCTACGAGTTCTGTATCAAGTCTTCGCACCTTTTCAATCTGCTCGATGCCCGGGGGGCAATCAGCGTAGCGGAGCGCACGGGATATATCGCAAGGGTCCGCGCCCTTGCACGCCAATGTGCCGAACGCTACATCGAAGAGCGGGCGGCAATGGGGCACCCGCTCATCGAACGTGAGAAATCCACGAGAGTGCCTCGACCGAAGGTCGGGTCCCGCCGTACTGCAGCTCGCTCATGAAAAAGACATCAACAAAGAAGGCTCAGCCTAAGGCTGATTCGGGTACTGCCGAATTGTTGCTCGAAATCGGTGTCGAGGAGTTGCCGTATCAATTTATCGCCCCTGCTCTCGTCTCTTTGATGGAGCAGACCGCTTTTAGTTTTGGCTTCCACAGGCTGTCGTCCGGGCCGATTTATGTCTATGGAACACCACGAAGGCTTGTGTTAGTAGTTGAGTCCCTTGCAATTCACCAAGAAGTTTTCACCAATGAAACTATGGGGCCCTCGAAGTCCGTGGCATATGATCAGGCTGGCCAGCCGACCAAAGCCGCGATCGGTTTCGCGAGGGGGCAAGACGTGCCGGTTGA
>DATEPD010000272.1:0-3895 GCA_035273365.1 Nitrospiraceae bacterium
CTCTCTCACAAACGTTCAGGAATCGAACGATCTCGACGTCTACGAGCGTCACTCCATTGAGGTCCAATGCAATCCGAGACTGAATACCTGCTATCTGTGTCTTCAATTCATCCAAATGCTCCGATTGCAGCCGACCGCTCACCCGGATCATCGTCTTGAGTCTGTGGGTGCAAGATGACAATGCATAGTGCAATGAAAAGACCAAATATAAGTATTTGATATGCTTATACATGGCTCGCACTACTTTGCTGAATTTTCAGCATTTGCCGAATGTTCGGCAAAAATGGAAGAAGGATTCGGAGAATTCCAATTTCCTGACGGATTATGTGGAAGGCGGTGAGATGCAGTGAGGTCAGAACAGAGGTCGACAGGCTTTTACGGTTGGCGTGCGAACAACGTTCGGTCTTTATCGTGAGTAGTCGGCTTGTCGAGTTTTGAATCGGTGCTTGTCAATTCCCAGTGCCGTAATTTTTGACTCAAGCGTTTGCCTCGGGAGTCCGAGTTTGGCGGCAGCACCAGTAGGACCACTGACCTGGCCTCCGCAATCCCCCAATGCGGCTTCAATGATTTCCTTTTCATGTTCGGCAAGCGTGGCGCCTAACGGAACCACCGATCCCGACAGCCTGTGCCCTTCCAGTTTCAGCCAGGTCTCGTCGACCGAAAATGTTTCACTCTCGCACAGCACGACAGCCCGCTCGATGACATTCTGCAGTTCGCGAATATTGCCGGGCCAGTCGTAAGCCTGAAACAGCTTTAAAGTCTCTTTCTGTATGTTCCTGATCTTTTTCCCGGCTTTCTTGGCATAGCGTTCAACCATGTAGGTCACGAGCAGCGGAATATCGTCCACCCGTTCGCGGAGTGAGGGTATCCGGATTGGAAAGACATTCAGCCGGTAGAAGAGATCCTGGCGAAATGTGCCTGCCGCCATGGCTGTCTTCAGGTCGCGGTTCGTGGCGGCCAGTACGCGAACATCGACGGAAATCGGTTGGCTGCCGCCGACCCGTTCAATTTCCCTTTCTTGGAGGACTCTCAACAGGGCGATTTGGGTTTCGGCCGGCAGGTCCCCGATCTCGTCCAGGAAGATCGTCCCGCCATCGGCCAGCTCAAACCGCCCCAGACGTCTTTGCAGCGCACCGGTGAATGCGCCTTTCTCGTGTCCGAACAGCTCGGAGGCGATGAGCGAAGGTGGGATTGCAGCGCAATTGACGCGAATCAGCAGCCGGGAAGACCGCTTCGAGCGTCTGTGAATGGCCCGTGCGATGAGTTCCTTGCCCGTTCCGGTCTCACCCAGAATGAGCACCGTGGAATCCGAGGGGGCCACCTTGGTGACTTGGGTCAATACTTTGCGGATGGCTTCCGAAGAACCGACGATTTCTTCAAACATCGAAGAGTGATCGATTTCTTCGCGTAATGCCAAGTTTTCTTTTTGAATTCGCTCTTCGTCCCGTTTGCGATCGTCGATGTCGGTTCCCGTCGAGTACCAGCGAATGATCCGTCCATCTTCATCCCGCAATGGGTTATAGCGGATCAGAAACCACCGGTGCTGCCCGTCCTTGCGGCGCGCTCGTAGTTCAAGTTCAAACGGGGCTCCGCGTTCCAGCGCATCCCGACGTTCGTCCCGTGATCTCTCGAAATCATCGGGATGAACGAGTCGTGCGCGAAAGTCGTCTGCCATGACGTCTTCTACGCTCAGACCGCTATACTCGAGCATCAGTCGGTTCGCATAGAGAATTTTTCCATCAGGTCCGTGGACAGCAATGCGTTGATCGATGGCGTCGGTGATGAGACGCAGCTCCCGTTCGTCTTGACGGAGTTTCTCCTCTGCGCGCTTACGGTCTTCGATTTCTGTCCGTGTCCCATACCACTGGATGATGTGCCCCGCTTCATCCCGCGAGGGGCTGACACGGATGAGAAACCAACGATACTTCCCGTCCTTACCGAGTAGTCTTGCTTCCAGCTCATAGGGGGCGCCACATGATATCAACCGGTGATGTTCAGTCAACACCGTTTCCCGATCATCTGGGTGAACGAACATCGCCAGATGGTCTTCCTGAGGATCTTGGGGGGAAAGACCGTGATATTCGCGAGCGACCTGATTGGTATAGAGACATCTCCCATCCGGCCCCAAGACGAAGATATGTTGAGGGACAGCATCGATGAGTTGCCGCAACTCTTTTTCACTCTGCCTGAGCTTTTCTTCCGCATACTTTTGCTCAATGGCCACAGTCGCCAGATGAGTGATCTGTCCGATGAGGTGTTGATGTTGTGCGGTAGGGCGACCAGGTTCGCGCGAGTATATTGCAAAAGTGCCTAATACTTTTTCATCGGATGAGAGTATAGGAGTGGACCAACAAGCCCGTAGTCCATGTGCCATGGCCAGCGTGCGCCATTCGTATGTGTCCCATCGAGTGTCCAAAGCGACATCGGCGGCAATCACTTGCTCTTTGAGACATGCCGCCATGGCGCATGGACCCGATAAGAGATTCACCGGTCTGCCATGGATCGACTCGTTATAACTGAGGGGAAGGCTGGGTGCCGCGCCGTGTCTCAGCCGATTATTGGTAGGATCGACCAGCACAATTCCGCAGAGAGATCCGCTCGCAATATCCTCGATGAGTCGGCACAACGCTTCAAGGACTTCTGAGAGCGTACATCCGGTGGCGAGCATCTCGAGAAGGCGATTTTCTCCGGCAAGCAACGTCTCCGCTCGTGTACGGTCTTCACCATCAGTATGAGAGAGGTCATCGGGCATGGCTGATTGCTGAACGACTTCGTTGTAACGGTCGGTTTTCATATGTCCTCTCCCGTATAGGGGGCAGGGTCTATCAAAACTAGCCAAGAGGGATATTCATCCGTCCGTCGCCTCGCTGGCGAGTCTTCAACGGAGACTTCAGCGCTCGCATACTTCCTCCGCCGACAGAGGTGAAAACAACTCGATCACATCAAAGGAGATAAATCATACGCCCGCGACTCGCCAAAAACCACTAGCCTCCGACGGAAGCCGTAAGCCGCCGTCTTGGTATGGCAGTCACAGGTCAGCCCTGGCAAAAGGGGGCTGTCCTCTCAGCCTCACATCTGTTCCGCGAGCAGGAGGACGACCAGGCTACCCTTCCCTCTTGTTTTAAGCGTCCGATTAGAGTTGGTACTTTGCCATGCGATATCGGAATGTATTGCGGGTGATCTTGAGGAGTCGGCTTGCTTCTGAAATGTTGCCGCCTGTGCGTTGCAGCGCTTCTTTTAACAGTTGTGTTTCCATCTCCTGAATCGAGAGGCCGAAGGCCAGAAGCGATGTCTTCTCGATCTCTCCGTTCGATCTTGCCGACGGGATCTCTCGCACAGAGGCAGGGAGATGGTCCGGCTGAATCATCTCATCCTTACACGTGATCGTGAGCCCTTCGGCTATGTTGTGCAGTTCCCGTATATTGCCCGGCCATTCGTGGTTTTGCAGGATGGTTAGTGCGGCTGGGGTGATGCCTTTGATACGACAACCATGATCCCGGCGGGCGACCTCCAAAAACGATGTCAGAATTGGCTCGATATCTTCGGGCCGTTCACGAAGCGGCGGAATGCGCAGTTGGTACACATTCAGCCGATAGTAGAGGTCCAGGCGGAATCGCCCGGCTTTGATCTGTGCCGGTAAATCCTCATTCGTGGCTGCGATGACGCGAATGTTAATATGGATGCTGTGTGTATCACCCAGCGGATCGACCTGGTGATTCTCCAAGACGCGCAAGAGCTTGGCTTGCGCGGAGGGACTCATCTCACCGATTTCATCGAGAAAGAGCGTGCCACCCTCTGCGAGTCGGAATCGGCCCGGTTTGGTCTGCTTCGCATCGGTAAAGGCGCCACGCTGATACCCGAACAATTCCGATTCGAGGAGGTGCTCGGGGATTCC
>DATEPD010000273.1:0-5842 GCA_035273365.1 Nitrospiraceae bacterium
ACCGGAGTTTGTCGTGCTGTTCTTGCCTGGCGAACAGTTTCTTGGCGCCGCGCTCGAGCATGATCCACGGCTCATTGAGGATGGATTTCTTCGAAGTGTAGTCCTTGCCACTCCCACGACGCTCATGGCGCTCTTACGTGCAGTCGGCTATGGATGGCGGCAGGAGCAATTAACCGAACATGCTGAGGAAGCGGGCCGGTTAGGGAAGGATCTCTACGAACGGATGGCCGTGCTGACCGAGCATTTAAACGATGTCGGCCAGGCGCTCGGGAAGAGTGTCCTCGCCTACAACAAAGCGATCGGGTCGCTCGAAACGAGAATCTTGCCGGCAGCCAGACGCTTCAAGGAGCTCGGCGTTTCGTCGGAGAAAGAGATCCCCATGTTGGATCCCGTTGAATTGGTCTCGCGCAAAGCGTTGCCGTTCGAGAACGAATAAGGAGCCCCTGATGGCTGACGAGCAGGCGATGGTAGAAGCGTTTCACCGGACTTTCGATATCGTCGTCAATCCAGTTCCGACGGTCGCCGACGAGCGGACACGTGCGCTGCGCGTACGACTCATTCAAGAAGAATTCGATGAATTGAAACAGGCCCTTGAAACAGAAGATCTTTCATCCATTGCCAAAGAGATGGCCGACCTCCTCTACGTTGTCTACGGTACCGCAGTGTCGTATGGCATCGATATGGACCCTGTCTTTCGAGAAGTACATCGGTCCAACATGAGCAAGCTCGGTGGTCATAAGCGTGAAGATGGGAAATGGGTGAAACCGGCCACATATTCGCCCGCGCGCATCGAACTGATTGTAGCGGAGAAGGGACCGTTACAGCCCTAGGCCCGTTCGGGTTCATGAGAGAACTTCACTGTCCAGTTTGTGGGACTTCATTTATCCGGGTGACCTATCAAGAGACCACGGTCGAACGCCTGTTGAGTCGCGTCAATGTGTTTCCGTTTCGATGCCAGTTGTGCACAAATCGTTTTCGTGCGTTCGATTCCGATGCGCGCCGCAATACCCAGGCGTTTGATCGGCGTCAGTATACACGCCTGACGGCCTCCATCGACACGCTGATCTTCGATCACAAACAACCGCCAGTGACCAACCGAATCACTGATATTTCGATGAATGGCTGCACCCTGCAGACGACGGGGTTTCCAAAGGGCGCCTTTATCGAATTGGTCTTAAAACCAACCGTGGAGGAGGAAACGATCCGTATTGAAACGGCGATGGTGTGCTCCGTGCGCCCGTTGTCGATGGGAATCCGCTTCCTGGAGATTCCACCGGAACATTTCCGCCGTCTGGCTCAGCTCATCCTCGGGCTCTTAGTCGGTCAAGGGTTTGACCCCACGCTCAATCCCTAGCGTGACTCTTTCCACGCGGAATCTTCACCAGCAGATTATCGATCAAGCGGATTGATCCAATCCGGACCGCACCCAAGAGGACTGCACGATCTGCGACGACGGACAAAGGCTCCAAACTGTCCTGGTCGCAGACGGCGAGGTACTCGGTATGAATGGCAGGCGCCTGCTCGACGGTCTTCCGCATGCTCCGCTCGATCGCCGCCACGTCGCGCGTCCCGCCCACGATCATCTGCTGACCGGCTCGGAGTGCCTGAGAGAGCAAGGGGGCAATCCGACGTTCGTCGGCGCTGAGATAGATGTTGCGGGAACTCATGGCCAGTCCATCCCGCTCTCTGACGGTCGGGCCCACCTGTATGGCCACACCGAGATTGAGATCATCCACAAGTTTCCGAACCAGTACTGCTTGTTGGTAATCTTTCTGGCCGAATAAGGCGAGATGAGGCTGTACGATGCCAAAGAGCTTTGTCACCACCGTGGCGACGCCGGCGAAATGATGAAGCCGGGCCTCGCCTTCCCACCGGCGCGCCAGCGCCGGCACCGTCACGATCGTTTGGAAACTCTTGGGATACATGCCCTGGACCGTAGGTTCAAAACAGATATCCACCCCTTCCTCGCGGCACAGGACACGATCTCGGGCAATCGGACGGGGATATGTCGAGAGGTCTTCGGTCGGGCTGAACTGTGCCGGGTTCACGAAGATACTTACGACGAGTGCATCACAACGTAATCGAGCAGCTCGAATGAGGGAACGGTGGCCGTCGTGCAGCGCTCCCATTGTTGGAACGAACCCGATGGTCACACCTTCCCTGCGTACCCGTTCGCTCCATGCAGCCATAGATCGTGCGGTGCGGATAATCTTCATGAGCCTGGGGACGGGCTGCAGGCAGGGCGTGAGCCATAGCGGGTCGAGGGTTGGGGGAACAGGAGACGGACCTCAGGCTGCTTCCCAAGCTCGGCGAGCAATTGACTGATCGTGCGCTGGAGTGTCGGATGCAGGAACAGCGGGTCGAGTTCGCTCAACGGCATGAGGACGAACCGCCGTTGATGCATGCGAGGATGCGGCACGATGAGATCCGGCTCGTTGATCACCCGTTGGCCGTAGAACAACAGGTCCAGATCCATAGTCCTGGGGCCCGATCGATTCTCGTCATCTCGGCCAAGTGCATGCTCGATTTCCTGTAGAATGGCCAAGAGGCTCTTCGGCGTGACATCGGTCTCAAGCTGTACAACTCCGTTCAAGAACCAGCCGCTACCGGGATTGGCATGATCGTTCACGGGTTCGGTTTCATAGAGCAACGACACGGCCACGACATGTGAGTGTGGCAACAGGCTCAGCAACGTCACCGCACGGTCGCAAAAATCCACCCGATCCCCGACGTTCGACCCAAATCCGATGAACACCTTTTCGCGCCCCATTTCCCTTTACTCTCCACCGCAAAGATGACCGTGGTGCATCATGAGCCGAGGTATCGAGGTGAAGGGTGACTGCGCGCGTCGAACGAGCACAGCTTTATCGTGCGCGTTCCGCGAGCAAGCCGTTTGCCTCGATACCTCGGCTCGATTCTAGAACCCCGCTTTCTTAATTCGCTCCACGGCTTCTGCCAGTCTTTCTTTCGACGTACACACGGTCATTCTGATATACCCTTCGCCCGGTGTGCCGAATCCATTGCCCGGTGTCGTCACGATCCCGGCTTTCTCCAGCAAGTGCGCCGTGAACGATGCGGACGTATAACCCTTCGGGACGGTGACCCAGATATAGAATGCGGCAGGCGGCAGGTCGACTTCGAGGCCGAGTGTTTTCAACCCCGGCACCAACGTGTCGCGCCGTTCTTGATAGATCTTTCGAATGCCATCGGTCACGGAATCATCCAGTCCCAGCGCCGTGATCCCGGCAGTTTGCACCGCTTCGAACACGCCGGAGTCCAGGTTGCTCTTCACCTTACCGAGCCCCGCCAAGACATCCTTGTGGCCTACGACGAAGCCGATACGCCAGCCAGTCATGTTGTATGTCTTCGAGAGCGAATGGAATTCCACCCCGACGTCCTTGGCTCCGTCGATTTCCATGAAGCTCGTGGGGCGCTTCCCGTCGTAGTAGATCTCCGAATAGGCGGCGTCGTGACAGACGATCACCTGGTTCTCCTGCGCAAATTCGACGACGCGCTTCAAGTAGTCCTTGCTCATGATGACCGACGTCGGATTGTTTGGGGAATTCAGCCACATCAACTTCGCTTTTTTCGCCACGTCTTTCGGGATGGCATTCAGATCGGGTAGAAATCCATTCGCCTTCGTGAGCGGCATGAGGTGCGACACTCCGCCTGAGAAACTGGTGCCGACCGGATATACGGGATACCCAGGGCTCGGGACGAGCACAATATCGCCAGGATCGACGAACGCAAGATGAATGTGACCGATCCCTTCCTTTGACCCAATCAGCGTCAGCACTTCGTTCGCCGGATCGAGACTCACATGGAATCTGCGTTTGTACCAATCCGCTACGGCTTTGCGGAACGCCAGCATGCCTTCGTAGGAAGGATACTGGTGATGTTTGGGGTTCTTGGCTGCGAGGGCAAGGCTCTCGATAATTGGGGTTGGGGTTGGCAGGTCGGGATCGCCGATGCCCAGGTTAATGATATCGACACCCTTGGCAATCGCAGCCTGCTTCATCTTATCGATGGCGGCAAACAGATAGGGAGGCAGGGTCTTGATTCGAGTGGCAACTTCAATGGGGAAACCGGCCATGTCAGAGACTCTCCTTTTCTAGATGAGGCGCTATTATGGGGGTGCGATCGAAGGTTCTAGGCTACTTCAGGAGGGTGGAGGTAATCAATGTGCAGAATCGAGCAGATGGGCAACCAGTCGATCGGCGGTCTTATGGAGTTGCGGGAGGTGGGGAAGTGCGGTTGATCGTACCGTATGTGGCGTGAGACCTGCCTTCGTGAGATCCGACGCACATTCTCTGGACAGCGATTCAATTCCGTTTGCTTCCATCTCCAAGTGAAACAAGAGCCCGTAGGCACGAGTTGAGTAACGGAAGGCTTGCAGGGGGGCGATGGCGGAGCCTGCTAAGGGCACACAGTCTTTGGGGAGGTCGAATACTTCGCCATGCCATTGGAAGACGTCGAATGACTCTGGCAGGGTGCTGAACACAGGATCCTGCTTCGCTTCAGATGTCAGCTTGATTGGTGTCATGCCGATTTCCAGCGCGTTACCAGACCGTACGGCGGCTCCCAATGCCTTTGCCATAAACTGACTTCCAAGACACACACCGATGACGGGTTTCCCGGCTAGGATCGCGGATCGAATGAATAGCGTCTCCTCGGCAATCCAAGAATCAGGATCGTTCACCGACATTGGCCCACCCATCACGACCAGCACATCGCCGGTGTCTTTGGGTAACCCGTCTTGTGGAACGAGATAGCGTTCCAGGCTGACCCCGCGCGACGTCAGCGCAGTTGCGAAGGCTCCGGGCCCTTCAAAGGGAACGTGTGTCAGACAGACAGCGCGCATCGTACTTACATACCTCACGACGCTGGGCATACGTGGCTCTTGAGAAATACCAGAGTTCTGGTTCCCACTTCAACCTGGGCTCTATGTCTCCGACTCCTTGTGTCTCTTTAAAAAATTTTCGAATGTCGTGATGGACGCCTGCCCATTCTGGATTTATACTAGCCCATGGATATTCTGCTTGTGGCATAGGTGACAGCCCCATGTTTTTACCGACTGACGAACGGCAACCCATCCAGCTCGAGCTGGATGGGTTGAAACGGACGCTGGAGTGGACGGAGATCCAACGGGAACAGCTCTTGGATCGTTTGGATCTGCTTCGGCTCGACAACACTCGGTTACAACAACGTGTGGAGGAATTGGAGCGTCAAGTCGAGGGGCTGAAACAGCAACAGCCGATGTTTTAGCAGGATGCTGAAAAAGTTCGCCAGCATCGTTCTCACCTCGAAAGCATCCTCAACGTAGCCCAGAGGCTACGCCTCCGGTGCTTTCTTCGGCTGCGGCCTTGCTGGACAAACTTTTTGAGCATCCTGCGAGGAGTTGATATTTTCTTTCGGATGGATGGGCAATCGAAGTTCCGTTGGGTTGAAACTGTTTCTCTACAGCGCATCGTGTTCATTCGGAGTTCGCGAGCATTTATGCCATGAAATATCAGATTGTGAACATCGAAGACGTGCGTTGGCTGCTCGGCCATACTGGCGGGTTTCGTGGTGGCTATGTGACGGATGTGCAGGTGTCGAAGCGACGGCTGTTGGACGAAGCGTCAGGCCGTGAGGTGCCGGCGGGGACTACGGTCACGGTTGTGATCCGCTATCGCATTCGACAGATGGCTCGTGTGGCGAAAATCACGATGACCGGTGTGACGGACTTCTCGATGTTTGAACAGGAAGGGGTCGATTGCTCGACATTAGGGGTGATCCAAGCGGAACTCACCGACGGGAGACTGCGTTTCTGGTTCGATCCGCAAGGTGAACTCTATGTGGT
>DATEPD010000274.1:0-5164 GCA_035273365.1 Nitrospiraceae bacterium
GGGCTTCGAAAAGTCGCTGTCCTCATCCAATACAAATCCCACTCGCTCGACCGTCATATTCGCACGGGCTGGAGCCTCTTCAACAACGAACTCGGCGAATTCATCGCGTCAATTCCACCCCAGCAGCGAATCAGCGAAGAATGGTACCAAGGCACCGCCGACGCGGTCTATCAAAACCTCTTCCTCCTCGACAGCGAACAAGCGGAATATGTCCTGATCCTTGCCGGCGACCATATCTACAAGATGAACTATATGGAGATGTTCTATTGGCTGGTCGCGAAAAGCGCCGATGCCGTGGTCGGTGCGATCGATATTCCGATCGAAGAAGCCCATCGTTTCGGTGTGATACACGTGAATGAGGATTTACAGATTACGAATTTTGTAGAAAAGCCGGCTCACCCACCGTCGATCCCCAACGATCCCGCCCATGCCTTTGCCTCAATGGGCATCTATTTGTTTCGTACCAGCGTCCTTCGCGAACACTTGATGGCCAACGCGCAGGAAGGCGGGAGTCACGACTTCGGGAAAGACATCATTCCGCGAATGATTCGCAATCACCGTGTTTACGCCTATAAATTTATCGACGCGAACAACAAAGACGTGAAGTATTGGCGGGACATCGGAACCTTGGACGCATACTGGGAAGCGAATATGGACCTTGTCGCGGTGGACCCCCTCTTCAATCTCTACGACCAAGACTGGCCGATTCGAACCTATCAAGGACAGTTTCCGCCGGCAAAATTCGTCTTCGCGCAGGACTATCAGGGCGGCAGGATGGGGGTGTCCCTGGATTCCATCGTCTGCGGCGGCTGCATCTTCTCCGGTGGCCGGGTACAAAACTCGGTGGTTTCACCAAATGTCCGTGTACAGGACAATGCGGACGTGCGCGAATCGATCATCATGGAAAATGTCGTCATCGGCGCACAGAGTCGGATCAGACGGGCCATTATCGATAAGGATGTTATCATTCCGCCCAACTCGGAAATCGGGTACGACCGAGAGGCCGATGCCCAACGATTTACCGTCACCGAATCCGGATTGGTCGTGATTGCAAAGGGAATGAAACTGAATGCCTCCCTCGATTCATCCGGTTGATCTGATTCTCGCTCTTCGCGACAAGCACTTGACCCCTGCCATCGTGTTCCTCACGTCGCGCCGCGCATGCGATGAAGCGATGCAGGCCTTTGACCACAGCAACATTCTCCTCCCGCTGCCTCGCCAGCAGGCCATCGCCGCCGTATTGGAAAAGGTGATCGCCCAATATCCCAGCATCGCCGAGCACCCGCTCATTCCGACCGTCCAGCGCATCGGTGTAGCCGCACATCATGCAGGCCATCTCCCCTCGTGGAAGATTGCGGTTGAGGAACTGATGCGTCACGGCTGTCTCGATGCGGTCTTCGCCACCACCACACTGGCCGCCGGAGTCGATTTTCCTGCACGGACTGTCATCATCACGCAGTCGAGCATTCGCAAGTCACGCGACTTCATGGACTTGACGATCGGCGAGGTGCAGCAGATTGCCGGCCGCGCAGGGCGCCGCGGAAAAGATCTCGTGGGCTTTGCCATCGTCACCCCATCGCCGTACATCGATTTGCATGTGCTGACCAAGGGGTTTACCGGCCATCCGGAAGCGATCAACAGCCAGTTCCTCATCAGCTATCCGATGGTCCTGAACCTCTTGAAGGCACATCAACTGGATCAGATCCAGCCGATCCTCGCCAAAAGTTTTGCGCAATTTCAGCTCAACCAGCGGGCTGAAGTCCTGGAACGCAAGCTGGATGATCTGCGCGATCAGATGGAACCATTCGGGCCGCGCGTCTGCACGGACTGGATCACAGAATGGCAGACCTTCGACCAAGTCCGCCGGCAGAAATCGCACCGTGCCCCCGTCAGGAGGCACGAACCACCTGAAGTCGCCGCACGCTTTCACTTTCTCACCCCCGGTCGCGTGGTGGGTATCGGCCGCAGCCGAGGCGTGGTCCTCCGGCAATATCGAAGCAAGGGACAGAAGAGCCCGATGATTACGGCACTGCGTCAAGGCGGCGGCATTACCGAATCTCCCGCCTCCACCGTGACTGAAGTGTCCGACCGCGTCCTGGACTGCGTGGATGCGCCGGTCTATCCCTGGTGCACACCGGAGAGCGTGGAAGAATTACTCCGTCACCTGGAGGAGTTGCCGGGCAGGCTGCCGGAGCTTCCCATCCTGGTTCCGAAGGAAGATGAGCCGATTCCTGATGCCATTGTGCAGACCTTGGGCGATTTTGCCTGTCCAACCTGTCCGTCGCGTTCCGCCTGTCAGAGGGACTATGCCCGTGCTTCCAAACTTCGGCAGGAACAACAGCGCCACCTGAAATCGATTCAGGCACTGCGCACAAGCCTCTGGCACCGTTTCCAAGAGAAGATCGACGTCCTGCAACAGTTCGGGTACCTCACGCCGACGGCACATCTGACCGATGACGGCGAATGGGCCAGGCTCATCCGCATCGACCATTCGTTGCTTATCACGGAGTTGATCAGAGCTGATGCTTTCAGCGGGGCCGATCCTGCGATGCTGGCCGCCGTGATGTCGAGCATTGCGCATGACGACGATCGTCCCGGCGCCTTCCCTCGCGTCAGTTCTGGCTTGGGTTCATTGCTCGGACAGGTCCGAAAGCTGGCTGTGTCACTTTCGCCGCATGAAGACCCCCCGCTCTTGCGAGCCGACATTGCCGCGGTCACGGAACGGTGGATCGGCGATCCCACGCTGACATGGATTGGTCTCTGTAAGAGCACCACGATGGCTGAAGGGGATATCTATCGCCTCTTGGCACGAACATTGGAATTCCTGTCACAGCTGCACACGCTCAAGGCCACTCACCCAGGATTGGCAGACACCGCGTCTCGCGCCATCGCCAACCTGCGTCGGGGCGTGCTGGAGGAATTACCGTGACACCGTTAAACGTTCAACGTTGCTCGATAACCGCAAGAACAAAGTACGGCTCTTCTTCGTCCGGACGTTTCACGAATAACGACTCACGAATACCGGCGTGCAGATGACGACTCAAGAACTCGAACAACTCCTGGCTCAACAACCGATCGCGCTCTTGCACCGTCTTGCACGCGGACGTGTGCAGCGACATTTCCGCGCTGGCAAACGCCGCTTGATCGAGGTGTTACTGCGACACTCCGCCGAGAACCGTGCAGGTTTTGAATCCGACCTCCTCACCTTGATCGGCGAGCAACAGACTCGCCCCGTTCCACCCATGCCTCAATCCCCTACCGCACGAAAACCGAAATCCTCTGCACCGCACCATCGCATGATTCACAAGTCGGCCGAGCAGGATCATGAGCCGGCCATTACGCTCTCCAACTGGTTAGAGGGGTTGGGGGTGCCGCCGCCGCAGACCTTTGTCCCGGATCCCTGGCAAGAAGAGGCTGTCGCCAAACTGAGAGAGAGTGATGTCGTCGTGAGCGTCCCGACGGGAAGTGGAAAGACCTATGTAGCAGTCGAAGCGGCTCGTCGGGCCATGGCGGAAAATAGGACTGTCATCTATACATCGCCTCTTAAGGCTCTTTCGAATACCAAATACACGGAGTTTTCAAAAATCTTCGGTCCCGACCAGGTCGGCATTCTAACCGGCGATCGACGCGACAATGGGCAAGCGCCCCTCCTGATTATGACGACGGAAATCTTGCGGAATTTGCTCTACGATGCCGGAGGCGGTGAGATCGACATTCGGTTGGACACGTTAGGCTTGGTCATTATGGACGAGTCGCAATATATTGCAGATCCGGAACGGGGCGTCGTCTGGGAAGAAACCATTATCTTCTGCCCAACCCAGGCAAGGCTGCTCTTGCTCTCCGCCTCAATCGGCAACCCCCACGATATTGCCGAATGGCTCACTTCGATCAGACCAACTCCCTGCCACTTGGTCCGCCACAGTACACGCACCGTCCCGCTTCGCGCCGGCTATTTACATCCGAACGGCAAACTCACGCCGCTCTTCCGCACCGTTGGCATCCCCCACGGCCATCCAAGCCATCTCCATCCGGAAGCCAAACGGCTCTTTGCCCAATACGAAGACGAAACACTGCCGACAGGGCGCCGGCGAAACTAGCCATCGCCTTTCAAAACGTGTAGCTCACTCCCAACGTCACGCCATGCCGGAACGTCTGAAAATCGTTCAGATTGGAACTTGAGGAAGGAAAATTTACTGGGTGTTGAGTGATCGTGCCATCCACAACTCGATTCCACCAAAAACGATACCCAAGACTGAGAGCCAGTCTATCAATAAGCATGTATCTTGCCCCACCTTCTATATCCGCACCAATACCAGTTCCAGTCATATCGAAGCTTACATCTTGCCGTAAGGCTGGAATAATGCCACCTGGGAGAGCAACGTCTGTCGTCCGCAAATGATGAATATCCTCATTGCTCAATGATGTGATGGGCTTGAATGCAAACTTCCCCTCAAGACTGAATTTTCTCGTCACGCGATACTCCACGTCGAGGCCCAATCGCCAAGAGAGCCATGTGGCCGTATTAGTAATGGCCGTTTGTCCAGGAGCCAGATCCTGTCCGAGATCTGCCGGATTGCAGAGAGGATTAACAGGATCAGGATTGCAGACAGTTTGGACCACTCCCGACGCTTCATGCTGTTGACGCCAGTACTGAACCCCGGTAAAAAAACCTATAGCTCCACGGTGGTTTGGAAAATAAATGAGCTTTGCTCCGATATCACCGTTCACATACCAGAGATTGTTTCCCGTGATGTTACTGGTCGTCCGTGATTCGAGTGGTCCTCTTGGGCTACTGAAATCGTCGTCGGTCAAGGTGCCGCTACCCATAGTGCCATACCCAAAATCACCCCGAGCAAACCATCGCTTAAGTGCGGTAGCCTGACCTGATACCTGCACGATGTTCGTCGAGTCGTCCTTGTAGGTCAAACGGGAGAAATCATGGCTCCATTTGGTTTCTCCTTGGGTCATCAACCATCCTGAGATACCCGCCGTAAATTCCACGTTGGAATTCGATAGATCTTCGCGTGCACGAGGTTCTGAGGGAACCTCTTGGGCCATGCTCCAATCTGAGGTCAGCAGCAGAGCAACTGTGAGTACAATTCCAACGAGCCACACCCATTCGTAGCGTCGGACATTCATCGTCTCACTCCCCCGCGTTGAATAA
>DATEPD010000275.1:0-6032 GCA_035273365.1 Nitrospiraceae bacterium
GGAATATCGAAGTTCGCTAGTCATCCTTCTTAATAGTTCTGTTAATTCTTCGGAGTTTGGAAGAAGACATTACTGAATTGATGCAAAAATGTCTACATGCAAGTGGCCCGTGGGAGTGAATAGACTTCGCCGGAGAGGTCATTCGAATGGTTCTACCTATTGAACAGCCTGGGGAGCCAGGCAGGACTCGAGCCTCAACGCGCGGGGAGACGCACTCCAAAACTGAGATCCGGTCGTAAAACGGTCGTATAGCTGAGCTACCTTCCGCTTATTCCCTCTCACTCAATCTCATTGCTCTTTAGACTACAAGTCATTGAGATTCTGCTGCAAAACAGTAAAACTCACTTCAGTGTCGGATGTTCAGAATTGGCCTCAAATCAAATCCGGCCTTTGGCACCACAATATTAAATTTAGGGCAGCTGATGTGTCGACACCCGGCCAATGATATGAACCAGTGGACCGCGAGAAGGATCACACGCACTTTGCCCGGCTCACGTCCTAAGACGCATGCGAACAGTCTCTCGGCGTCGAACAGCTCGCTATCCCGCAGGATGCTCAAAATGACATCCCAGCAAGACCGCAGGGAGCTCGGCGACTGAAGCGTACCGTTGCGGTACGTTGCAAGGAGACGGGCGACTGAGAACGAAGCTGGGGATCATTTTCAGCATCCAGCTACGACCAGTACTGCGACGCTTTCGTGTAGCCGAACAATAGATCTCGTCGTGCCAGGATACCCACAAGTTTGCCGTTCCGCACAACCGGCACCCTCGTGATGTAGCGATCCTGGAATAGATTCGCGACCTCCTCCAGCTTCATATCCTCGGTGGCCGTCACCGGATGTGTGCTCATTATTTCGACGGCCATGATCTTCCGCAGATCTCTGCCCTCGATCATCGCCTGAAGTAGATCATACTCAGTCACCAGGCCGACCAGGGTCCGGTCCTCTTCAACCACAGGCAGGCTGCCGTAGTTTCGCAGGGTCATCATCCGGCTGATGGACAAGGCATCAGCTCTGGAGCCACAGGTAAAGACCGCATCCTGCATCATTTGCCCCACCGTCAAGGTCTTAGGATCGCAAGCCGCCGTAAGAAATTCCGTTTGTCGCATAGCCCCTCCTTCTGATCCCCTAGCTAGGAACCTGTAGCACAACAGAAAAGCATTCCCACGTGATGCTCAAAATGGCTGTCAGCAAGGCCGCAGCGAGTACGGTAGGCTAAGGTCGAGGTCAAGGTTGAGAGAAGATTCGCCTTACTTCATCTCAGCCTTAACCTGGGCCTTAACCTTCCAAGCACGCTGTCGGACTTTTTCAGCATCCTGCTATGCGCGCCCGGCTGCCAGGTATTGCTTCCCAACCTCCGGAACTGGGGCCAATCACCACAGTCATCCCTTCGGCGCTGCTGCAAAACGCCGCAATCCTCGATTGAGATATGCCAGCCATATTCCACAAACCATGAGAATTCTAGTGCGTTTCACCCACTTGCCATCAGGCGTCACAGGCATATGCAATGCAGATCTGATACCCGGAGTCGCCAACTGGTTGCCGGCTCTCCTTGTCATTGTGGAAGGGAGTGTGTCATGCGAATTCTTTGTGCCGTGGATGGGTCTGAGTGTTCGCATTGGGGGATACAAACCCTCGAAGCACTCGCCGGTCGTGAGCCGGAGTCCGTGACGCTTCTCCATGTGGTCGATCCGTCGGCTCTCCGAGTTGGCAGAGGCAGAAACCCCGTGGCTGAGAAGCGCGCCCTGGCCGCCATGGAGAAGGCCGGTGGAATCCTCCTCCGCGAGGCGGAGCGATCAGCCCGAGTCGCCCTCGGACAGGCCGCGACCAGTCCTCGAACCAAATTCCACACCATCTTAACCCATGGCCCCCTCGCCAGAACGATCGTGCGACAGGCGCGGCGAGTGAAAGCCGATCTCATCCTCATCGGATCCCGCGGGTTGAGCGACATTCAAGGATTCTTGTTGGGGAGCATCTCCCGGCAGGTCGCATCGATCGCCCCCTGCTCCGTCTTCGTCGTGAAACAGCCGATCCTAGAGTTGAGACGCGTGACCCTTGCGGTCGATGACTCGAAATACTCCCGAGCCTCCGCTCGATTTCTTCGATCCCGCATCCTTCCTGAATCTGCCACCACGACCATCCTCTCCTCGGCCGAAAGACCGGTGACCGACTTGGCCGTTCGATACTTGTCCAAAGCCCAAGTCGCCGAGTTGGAGCGACCGGTCATCGACGGTGCCACACGATTGGTCACGACATTGCGGAATGAATTCCTGAAAGACGGCTACTCCGTCGACACAGACGTGCAGATGAACCATGTCATCGACACCATCGTCAAACATGTGGAGGCACATCATGCCGACCTCCTGGTGGTCGGATCTCGCGACTTGACCAAGAGCGAGCGGCTCCATTTCGGCAGCGTCTCGGAGAGCCTCCTGAGACACACCCCTTGTTCCGTCCTGATCGTGCGAGGCACACGTGCCTGACCTCGATGAGCCACACCTCCACCAACTGACGGTTGATGAAATCTTCAAACACCTGGGAACCAGGGAAGGCGGCCTGTCGCCCGAAGAAGCCCAGCAACGGCTCAGCCGGTATGGCCCCAACGTTCTGGAGGAGCCGAGTCACTATTCTTTGATTCGAGGGTTCCTCCACCAGTTCACCCACTTCCTGGCCATTTTGCTCTGGATCGCCGCCGCTCTGGCGTTCACGGCGGAATTCATGAAGTCCGGCGAAGGGATGGCCACGCTCGGCTGGGCTATCCTCGGTGTGATTGTCATCAACGCTCTCTTTGCCTTCTTTCAGGAATATAAAGCGGAGCGCGCGGTGCATGCCCTCCATCGTCTCCTCCCTGCCAGAGCATGGGTGCTGCGAAACCACCAACCGCATGATGTGTCACGGAGCGAGATCGTGCCTGGTGACGTGCTCGTGATCGAGGAAGGAGAGCAGATCCCTGCCGACGCCCGGCTCATCGAAGCAGCCGAAATGCGTGTCGACGTCTCCTCACTCACCGGCGAATCTCAACCGAAGCGGCGGACAGCGGAGCCGGTGACCGATGGACATCTCCTGGACATTCCCAATCTCGTATTCGCCGGAACCCCCGTGCTCTCGGGCAGAGGCAAGGCGGTGGTGTTCGCCACCGGCATGCAGACGGAATTCGGCAAAATCGCCCGCCTCTCCACAAGCGTGGAGACAGGCCTGAGCCCGTTGCAGAAAGAAATCGCCGAGGTCACCCATGTGGTCGCGCTGCTCTCGCTTGCCATGGGCGGGGTTTTCTTCGCCATCGGCCTCTCCATGGGTTTGGGCCTCTGGATCAGCGCGATCTTCGGAATCGGCATCATCGTGGCAAATGTGCCGGAAGGACTGCTCCCCACTGTGACGCTGGCCTTGGCGTTGGGCAGCCAACGCATGGCCAAACGCCACGCACTGATCAAGCAACTGACGTCTGTTGAAACCCTGGGTTGCACCACCGTCATCTGCACGGATAAGACGGGAACGCTGACCGAGAACCGGATGCGCGTGGCTCGTTTCTATATGGACCATCTCGATATCGAGGTGCAGGAAAGCTGTCTGGTGATCGCCGGACGCGTGACCAGCGCGATCGAGGCCGAAGAGTATGCGCCGCTCTTCGATGCGATCATCCACTGCCACAACGCCAAGCGCGTGCGGCGAACCGACGGTCGCCCCGCCGTCACGGGCGATCCAACCGAGGTGGCCCTGGTCGAGTTCGCACAGGATCATGGACTCCTTCACCAGGAACCGATGCCCCGGATGGGCGAACTCCCATTCGATGCGGACCGGAAGCGCATGTCCACCATTCATTGGCGTGAGGGCCGGCTTGTGGCCTTCGTGAAGGGCGCGCCGGAATCGCTCGTGCCCCTCTGCAATCAGATGCTCCACCATAATGTACTCTCCCCGATGGGTCAGGAGGATCGCCTGCGCATCATGGCGCAGAGCCGTACCTTCGCGCGCAAGGCCTATCGGGTCCTGGCTGTGGCCATGCGTGACATTGAGCAGGGTATCGAGAAACTGGACATCGACCAGGTGGAACAGCACCTCACCTTCCTCGGCCTCGTGGCGATGATGGATCCCCCGCGCCACGAAGTGCCGGAGGCCATCGCGCGCTGCCGGCAAGCCGGCGTCCGCACCATCATGATTACCGGCGACCATCCGCTCACGGCCCTGGCCATCGCCCGCCAGATCGGACTGGCGACGGAGGAGTCCCGGACCGAGCTGGGCGACTATGCTCCCGTGATCGAAGGGCACCAAGTCCAAACGATGAGCGATGAAGCGATGCGCCAGCTCCTCACACCTACCCGTCCCGGCGAGCCTGAGCCGGTCTTCGCACGCATGGCCCCCCGACACAAGATGCGTGTGGTGTCGGTGCTGAAAGACATGGGCGAAGTGGTCGCCGTTACGGGCGACGGGGTGAACGATGCCCCGGCCATTAAGAAGGCCGATATCGGCATTGCCATGGGCATTGCCGGAACCGACGTGGCAAAGGAAACGGCGGACATGATTTTGCTCGACGACAACTTTGCGACCATCGTCAACGCCATTGAAGAAGGCCGGGCCGTCTACGCCAACATTCGAAAATTTTCCACGTACGTACTGGCGAGCAACGTGCCCGAGGTCGTCCCCTATCTGGCCTACGGATTGTTCGGGATTCCACTGGCGCTCACGGTCCCGCAAATCCTCGCCGTGGACCTCGGTACCGACATGGTTCCGGCCTTGGCCCTGGGGGCCGAAAAGCCCGACGCCGGCATTATGGCGATCCCGCCGCGCCCACGCACAGAACGGCTGATGAACCGTCCGCTCCTCCTGCGTGCCTATGTATTTTTGGGCCTCATCGAAGCCGGGATTGCCATGGCCGCATTCTTTTTATTACTCCTGACACAGGGATGGACCTGGGGCATGCCGCTCGACTGGTCCGATCCGCTCTACAAAGAAGCCACCGCCGCCACCTTCGCCGCCATCGTCATTGCTCAGGTGGCGAACGTGTTCGCCTGCCGTTCAGACCGCGCGTCGCTCTCTCGACTCGGCTGGTTCACGAATCCTTTGATCATCTGGGGCATCGCGACAGAGCTCGTCGTTCTGGCTTTCATCATCTATACCCCCTGGGGCAACACGATCTTTGGCACCAGCCCCTTGCCCGCCTGGATCTTCGGGCCACTTGCGCTGGGTGCCCTTGCGCTCCTATTCGCAGAGGAAGGTCGAAAGTTCATCGCGAACCGATTCACACATCGTCGCGCGGGCGGAGGCACACAACACATGAGTGCAACATGACCGATCGCTTGTTCTCCCTTGCTTAGCCTTTCTCATCTGCCTGTACACCAGTTTACAAGACAGCTATTGACCAGGATTCTAGAAAGCGGCACTTATCGGAGCACGTACAAAGTTCAAACACAACTGACTTTTGACCTCGACATCTCGCTCAAATACACTCATCCAGATTTTTGAGCGACAACGTTCCGGCCCGCCACTTCATGTACGGTTCCTGCGACCAAATGCTGGACCAAGTTGTAAAAAATGATTGGGACCATGACGCGTGGGTACGAGGCCAGCGCAAGGGAGGCCAGGACCAGCCCGGTCCCATTGTTATTCATTCCCAGTCCATACATAAGTGAGACCCGATCCGCCTCGTCGACCTTAAACAGACGGCTCAACCCATATCCCGAGGCGAAGGCCGTGAAGCAAAGGCCCGTGGTGATGCCCAACGTCACCGCCAAAAAGTCGAAATCGCGGTCCGCCACTGCCTGGGGGAGCGAGACCGAGGCATTCGAGTAGTTCAGCAGTAACAACACAATCGCATTGATGAGTTTGATGAACGGCATGACGGTGTTGAGTTGGGATTCACGTATTGCGAATCGCACACAGAGACCGAATAGCGATGGCAACACGATCCAGAGTCCCAAAAACCCTGCCGACCCATAGGCGGCGAGATCCTGCAGCACCACGGGCGTGATGATCGGGCTCAGCGCCGTGGAGGAAAGGACCAATCCTAAGCTCAGCGCTAAGTTTCCATTGGAGTTCTGCG
>DATEPD010000276.1:0-4489 GCA_035273365.1 Nitrospiraceae bacterium
GGAACAAAGAACAGACCCGCGATAAGCGTGGGAACCACCGCACTCGCGATAACTGCGGCCACAAGAAAAGAATATTGCTCCTGCGTTACCAATCCATGTGCCAGGCCATAGAGGGAAGAAATGGTCCCAAACGTCAAGCCGGTCGACATCAGAAGCGTATAGTACCAGCGTTCACTGCGGTCCCGACGGAAGAGGCTGATAAAAGGATAGAGGCCAAAAATCTTTGATGCCACTTTGCCCATGAGCAATGCCAGAAAAACTAACGGGGCTGCGAACAAGGCCGGTAGAGACACGAGTGTTCCGGCTCGAAGAAAATAAAATGGCGTGAGAAAGCCCACAGTCAGTGTTCGGAGTCGGCGAATCCACTGCGTATCCCTCGCGGCGGTTCCGGCGAGTACCATGCCGGCGAGATACGCCGGCAACACCGCTTCGCTCCCCGACCACAGAGCCAGTGCGCCCAATCCAAAGAGCGTCAGCATGACCCATTTCGTTCTGATCGCAGCTGTACGATGCGCATAATGTCGTGTCAGCCAGGCGGTGATAGAAGGCAACGCCGCCAGTGCCACAATGCTGCCCACAATGAATACAAGGGTCTTATAGGTAAACGGCGCAAAGAGCAAACCGAGGGCGATCACCGTTCCCAGGTCAGTGACAAAGCATGAGGCGAGGATCCCTTTCCCAAACTCCGTTTTATTAAACCCGGTTTCCAGCATGACCGCATAGACCACAGCCATGGATGTCGTCGAAAGGGCGACGCCGCAAAGCCAACTGGCATTCGCGTTCCATCCCAATATGAAATACGCGAGAGCGGCACAGCCGAGAAATGGCGCCATGAATCCCACGACTCCGACAACGCTCACCTCCGTCAACTTCTTGCGGACGATGTCGGGGTCGAGTTCCGCCCCGGCCAGGAACGTGAGAACCACCGCACCAGAGGCTGCGAGAAACCGTACCCACTCCGAGTCGGCGGCGAGGACATCGCCGAGGCCAAGGAGGCCCGTCGACGCAGCCGCTGCAACCCCCACGCAGATTTCAACTAACGCGATGGAGAGGCGCAGGAAGGAAGCAATGAGGGCAGAAACAACAGCGAGGGCGAGCCACAGGGTTGCGGTGAGAAAGATTGATTCCATTGAGGAGTCCTCCGTTCCGGCCAGGGATTCAAACTGCAAGTGCCGGTTGCCACCATGCTGGGGACAATCCTACGGCTACGGCAGTTGTAGCGTAGGAGTCATCAGCCTGGCCGAGGCGGTTGTACGGGGGACTCCATCCCCTAACTATAAGATACGTGAAATGGTCAGGAAACGGGTCAGATTATTCAGATGGTACATTCCTCGGTGCCGGCAGTAGGCGTAAACTGGCAGGTGAGCCCGGCGGGGAGGTACAAACAAATCGTCAGCGTTCAGACCACACGGGCTATCGAGCCGTCAGTTGATGCGAGAATCGAACCCTACAATCGAACCCTGCAGTTGGCAGCATCGACTGCTCTCCCTTGCAAGCGATATGACCCGAGCGACTTACAGGGTTGTTGAGTCGACCCGATACGGGCAATGCCGAGCTATGCCCGTATGAGAAGCTGGTCGATGTGAGCAGACTTTCCAATGTGCAAGGCTGCGTGGGACTGGACAAATCGTTTCAATCGTAACCGCTCACCTGGGCTTACCCGAATCACACCCACCGTAATCCAGGGAGTGTGAACCTTACTGACTACCGCCAGTGGAATGTCTACAAAGTCTTCCTCCCCTTCCAACCATAATTGGACCTTCACAAGATCCCCTGCCCTGAGATAATCAGGGCTAATGAGCTTATGTCCATCCTCTAAGCTTTCGAGGATGCATCCATCCGCTTGCAGGCGCGTGCTGGCGAGCGGAAGCACGCAATCAATTGTAAACCTCGTAGTAAATCTCGGACTATCTTCGTGTTGTGCCTCCTGAGCCATCCTGTAAATAATAGCGCAGGATGCAGATGGAGGTGGAGTGGGGCTATTCCTCAAAAGATGCAGGGACTTACAAAACAGTATGATCCTACAAATATAGGAGAATCGCCCCAGACCAGCGCGCGAACGTCATGCGATTCACTAGGTATCAAAACAACTGTTTTTGAAAGTACACCTAATGCCGACTTAAGCCCGGAGGAGCAGCTTCCATCCCTTCTCATACAGCACACCCAGGCTGAACTGCGCCCATGCGTGGCCCTGCTCTGCCGCCTTGTGGTACCACTTGACAGCTTCCTGGTAGTCCTTCGAGGTGCCGCTTCCCTTTTCATACAGCGCACCCAGACTGAACTGCGCCGGTGCGTATCCCTGCTCCGCCCCCTTGCGGTACCACTTCAACGCTTCCTGATAGTCCTGCAGGGTGCCCCATCCCTTCTCATACAGCACACCCAGATTGAACTGCGCCCATGCATCGCCCTGCTCTCCTGCCTTACGGTACCACTTCCTCGCTTCCTGGTTGTCCCGCGAGACCCCTTGTCCCACCTCATACATCACACCCAGATTGTTCTGCGCCCATGCGTGTCCCTGCTCCGCCGCCTTACGGTACCACTTCACGGCTTCTTGGTAGTCTTGGGGGATACCCTCTCCATGGCGATACATCACACCCAGATTGAACTGCGCCGATGCATGCCCCTGCTCCCCCGCCTTGCGGTACCACTTCACGGCTTCCTGAGCGTCCTGCGAAACGCCTTCTCCATAGCGATGCATCACACCCAGGTTGAACTGCGCCGATGCGACTCCTTGCTCCGCAAGGGGACCGAAGAGTCGTGCCGCCTCTGTATAGTCACCACGATCATAGGCAGATTTTGCCTCCTCAATGGAAGCTGCTGCCGGAACTGTCGCACAAGCCACGACCAAGAAAGCCGCGAAGAGGATATGCCGCATGATTTACCTTCCTCTCAATAGTGACATCAGCATCGGAACCTCGGACAAGTCCCCTGTGAACCGTTTTCTCACAACCGAAGTCCCCCAATGCATTGGACACTGACTGAGAAGGGAGAAGCGGGCTCCAGCTTAGGTCGTGAGCTCCCGAGGTCGTCCCGAGTTACTGCCTCACAGTTATCTCCAGTCTCCCCCCATCCCTCTCAACGGTGACACGAATGGGAAGTGATATGGAATCTATCCAACGTCCTAAGGGCTGACCATTCAAAGCGAGAATCTGGTCACCTGGTTTGAGTCCTGCCAGGAAGGCCGGCCCCCCCTGGAGGAGACCGAGCAGCTTTACTCCCTCGCCGGGCCAGTTGTAGTCAGCGACCAATCCCAGAGGGTTGTCGCCAAATGCCGCCGTGAGGGCTGCTAACCCATACGCTGCGGCTTCGTCGGCCACCAGACGACGGGCACTGGGGGATAACTCATAAGGCCGACCTGTGGCTGCTTCTGCCATAAAGAGACTGATCGTTGCCGAGGCGATCTGGCGAAAGACCGTGGTACCGCTTTCCACTTTAAGAAGCCGAATTTCGAAGGACGCGGATATCGGCTCGTCTGTTCCCGATATGGCCAGACGATAGGTCAGCAGACTGTCCGCGCCGACGAGTTTACCCACACGGATCGTCGTATCCTCATCAACTCGCCCGGTATATTGAATGCCAACCTCATTCAGAACGGTTCGCAGATCCTCCCGTTCCACAAGCACCAGCTCTCGATGTCGTGTGCGCAAAAAATTGAGCGTGAAATCGAGCCATGAGATGACCCGCTCATCTATTGATCCAGCGACCGGCAAAACCGCCAGCCGCTGTGGTAGTGGGGAGATAGTGGGAGGCATGAACACAGGAATCACGGAAGCCTGCAATCCTCTTCTCACGAGCGCCTTGGTCGGCTGAGATCCATCCGGCCTCGTCGCCTTCGCACAGACCTTCCAGGCCAATGTACGGACCACATCAGGCGTGCCCCACAAGCAAAGCTGATTGTCTTGTAGAACCAAGTAATAGGATTGGGCAGGCTCCGCTGGGAAATAACAGTTCGGAAAGAATGGACAGTGCAAAAGATAGGCAACCCACTCGTCTTTTGGATAGAGCCGGTACTCCCAAATGGCTTGTTGCCCATCATCCTGAACCACACGGTCCGGTTTTCCGAAATTCTTCAACACCTGCTCCTTTGGAGTCGATACGGCCAAACGGTCGTCAAGCTTTCCTGCATCGTACATGTAGGGCAGAAACACCCCGCAGCCGGACAGGGGAAGGAACAACAGGAGACAGAGCAGTGTTCGCTGCATGGCGCTCGTTCGATTCCCGCATGGAATGCGTGTCATAGCATCCTCCCGCCACAGTCTCTCCCAAGCGTGACGGTTAATGACCTCGTGATCGTATGGGCTGATTGGACGATCGACCCTTAGCCAGTTCCAAATGCAGATCAGCAAGCCGATCCTGCTCGCGTGCAGCTTCTTCGTAGAATTGGACTAAGAGCTTAGTGCCAGACACCCAGTCAGACTCCCGTCCGAAGAGCCGTTCATAGACCATCGCCTGATTGGTCATCTCCTCGGCCTGTTGGCGTGACGCCGCC
>DATEPD010000277.1:0-9819 GCA_035273365.1 Nitrospiraceae bacterium
GACCGAGCCAGCGCCAGATCCGTCGAGCGCAGATTCACATTAAACGCGATCAAGGGAGGTCGCGCGCCAATCACCATGGCGCCGGCCGTCTTGTGAAGGTGAGGAGGACCAAAATCCGGTGTCCAGTCCGGATCGGAGGTCATGCGGAAGGCAAGGCCACGAATTCCTCCTCGACGAACCGACTCGAGTGGGGCATGATCGCGATGCAGTGCCGCTTGTTCGTAGAGGAATACCGGGATTTCCAGCTCTGTTCCCACTCGTTGCCCCAATCGCTTCGCCAAATGGATACAATCCTGCATCGTCGCGCCGCACAGCGGTACAAAGGGCACAACATCCGTTGCCCCCACCCGCGGATGGACACCCTTGTGCTTCCGAAGATCGATGAGATCTGTTGCCACACGAATGGCGCGAAAGGCCGCTTCAGCAACGGCGTCTGGTTCACCGGCAAAGCTCAACACGGAACGATGATGATCTCGATCCATCGTCTGGTCCAACAACCAGACCCCTGGCACGGACTCCACGGCTTGCACCAGCGCACACACCGTTGTCTGGTTTCGCCCCTCACTAAAATTCGGCACACATTCGACGATTCGATCCACGTCCTGTCTCACTAAGAATTAACACAACGAAGCCGGAGGTCTGATCATCATCCCTCCGGCTTCTCTGTCTCCACCGAGTCCCTACTCTGTGCGGTTACTTCGTCTTTTTCACAAATGCTTTATAGATCGTTCCCGACTTCGTCTGTTCTTCTTCGAGCCCGACCATCTGATGGCCGGTCGTATCGCACCAGGCCGGCATGTCCTTCTTGATGCCCTCGTCGTCTGAGACGACTTCAAGTACCTGGCCCAAGGTCAGTTCCTTGATCTTTTTCAAAGTCATGATAATCGGCATTGGGCAAAAATATCCGAGCGTATCGAGCTTCACATCGGCTTGAATCATCTCTTTACTCCACCTCTCGCCTTTCACGCCCTTCGCGCTTGTCTCGCTCATTCAAATGAACAAGTTCACGCTGCCCTGTTTGGCTTCCGCGAGATACGTGGTCACCCCCGCGAACTGGTCGATACCCTCGATAAGCGTATCTTTTGTGATCCCCATCAGTCCCATGGTCGTCGTGCAGGCAATAAAGTGAACCCCGAGGCCCAGCGCTGTCTCCATAAGTTCCGGCACACCCGGCATCCGGTTTTGCTTCATAACCTTTTGCATCATCTTCGTACCCAACCCCCAGAAATGGAACCGCGAGAGGGGAAGGCTATCTGCGCCCCCTTTATTCAGCAGGCCGAACATCTGGCGAAGCCAGTCTTTGGCAGAACTGGCCGCGCCTTTCCTGCGAATGGCATTCAGACCCCAGAACGTAAAAAATACGGTGACCTGCATCCCCATGGCAGCGGCTCCGGTGGCAATGATGAACGCCGCCATCGCTCGGTCCATGTCGCCGCTCAACAGCACGATCGTCACTTTGTCCGGCTTGGAGATCCGTAGGTTATCCAACGCCACCGCTGGATCCATCTGTGCAATTGTCATGATGCCCTCTTTCCTGTCAGACCCGCATGAATCTAGCGATTTCAATAGGATTTTCACTATAGTCTCCGCTTCTTTTTCTTGTCAAGGCAATGACCTTGACCCGACTCAGCACGCCGGATATAGTTCCAGACGAACCGATGTTACCTGCCATCCCATTCTTTTCATGAACAGCGACCTGATTACTGAAATCAAGCCATCCAGGAATGCACCGCTCTTGGGCTTTTGGTATCCGGCTTGTCTGAGCAGTGAACTCGCTCCCGGCAGCCTCAAAGGGACTGTCCTGTTAGGCCTCCCGATCCTGATCTGCAAGACATCACAGGGGGCGATCGCGGCCATGCGCGACATTTGTCCCCATCGTGGAATGCCGCTGTCCTTCGGAAAAATGAAAGGCGATTGTGTCGAATGTGCCTACCACGGATGGCAGTTCGATCAGGCAGGCCGTTGCCGTGAAATTCCTGCGCTGGTCGAAAACTCTCCCATTCATGTCGACAAAATTGGCATCACCACCTATGCCTGCCGCGAACGGGACGGCTATGTGTGGGTGTTCATTCCAGACCCGCAACAGCCGAACCAGGTCATACCGGACGTGCCGCCTTTGCCGCTCCCTTCATCTCCCTATCGGATGATTCACATCTCGACCTTGTTGGATTGCACCATCGACGATGGCATCGTCGGATTGATGGACCCGGCTCACGGCCCCTTTGTCCATCAAAGCTCATGGTGGCGCAGCCAGGCGAGCATGCACGAAAAAGCCAAGACCTTTGAACCGATTCCCAACGGCTTCCGCATGGTGCCGCATGCTCCCTCAACCAACAGCGGACCGTACAAGCTCTTAAACCTGGTTTACGGTGGGCCGCTGACGACGACCATCGACTTTGTCCTGCCCAACCAGCGATTCGAATTTGTCCAGTGCGGATCGCTCTTCGTATCCAGCCGCGCCACGGTCACGCCGATCAGTGAACAGCAATGCCGCATCGACTTTGCTGCAGCGTGGAACTGCCTCAGCTGGGTTCCATTTTCCAAGACCATCTTTCGTTATTTTGCCAACATTTTCATGACGCAGGATCGAGAGGCGATGGAACGCCAAGCGGTGGGATTACGTTACAAACCGGCCTTGATGCTCATTGACGATGCCGATACGCCAGCCAAATGGTACTACAAGTTAAAAGCCGCGCATCTTGCATCGACCCAAACCGGACAGCCCCTTGACCATCCCCTCAAAGAAAGAGTCACGCTTCGCTGGAAGAGTTAAGCACACGCTGAGTCCCCATGCAGGCATAAGCGCTTCTGCTGGCACTTGTCACGATTTGAGCTGCGACGGGACAGACACCGCCACAGACGGTGAGCCAGCCCCTAGGGTGTCTCCGCGCTGGTTTCGCCATGCGGCTCAGCAATTTCTCGACCAGTCACTCATGCATCACATGGGCTAGGGCAAACGTGACCCACAATGCGATTTGGAAAACACCTTACCTTGTTTTTTTCCTCTCGGCGATCGTTCTTTGCACACAGGTTTCTCCGCTCTGGTCTGCGGACAGCCGTCGTGTTGCAACAGTGCCGGCATTGGGCGTGCTCGCCGATGGGCAGACCGGTATCGTCCACTACATCGTGCTTCAAATCGATAAAGACCCTCGACAAGTGGGACCGACCGTCCAATTCAATGAGATTAACCTGGGTGGTGGCTCAATCGTCAGTGAGGATTGGAAAGAAGGCATCAGATACGCCGTCGCAGCTGCCACGAAGGCAGTGGGAGAAGACGGACGAACATGGGTGATCACGGTCAAGAACCGGTCATACAGTGCGTTGACTGAAGGAATGAGTGCCAGCAGCGCCGTCGCGGTCGGCCTAATCGCGGCCTGGAGAGGCGACGACGTGAGGGCAGACGTCGTCATGACAGGGAGAATCATGCCGGACGGTCAAATCGAATCGGTGGGTGCGTTGCTCATTAAAATCGAAGCGGCGGCCCGCGCACAGTTTAAAACCATCTTGGTACCTCGTGGGCAACTAGACAAGGCTGATTGGGACCTCTCCCAACTGGCAAGCCGATGGAGCATCAAAGTCATTGAAGTGGCAACGCTGGAGGAGGCCTACCCGCTCATGACGACGGCAAGACGCTAGCAGGACGGTTCATTTGGCATTCATCTGGACTAAAAGCCCCATCGCTTGTGAAATCTGAGCGCGCGAACCGAGTAACACCACAATATCGCCAGCCATAAGCCTGGTACCCTCCGACGGTTTTGCCTGCGTCACCCCAGCACGCGTCCAGGCAATCACCGACGCGCCCGTGCGTGGACCGAGATCAATCTCAGCCAACGTCTTCCCCAGCGCCGGTGAATCATCGTCGATGCGGCAGGTCTCGACCTCGGCATCGGCCAAGGTCCCGCCATGAAGATGATGCGAGAGTCCCGGCGACTCGCTTCGACGAAGCAAGGCATACCCTTCCCGGCGAACTTGTGCAGCCTTTCGTGTCACAAAGTCCTGCGGCATTTTGTAGGTGCCGAGTACCAAGGCAAAGATCTCGATGGAGGTTTCGAATTCCTCCGGCACCACATCATCCGCGCCAAGCTTGTGTAACTCGTCCAATTCGCGCAAATAACGGGTCCGCACAACAACGTGGAGCTTGGGGTTGATTCCCTTGGCAACCTGCACGACCCGCCGGGTGATAAACGGATCCGATATCGCGACCACCAATACCTTCGCGTCCTCAACCCTCATATGCCGCAGCACATGCGAATTCGTGGCATCGCCATAGTAGACAGGCACCCCGTGTTTCGCTTCGCGGCTGACGGTATCGCCGTCGAGATCCAATCCGAGGTATGGAATCTCCGTCTCGCCGAGAACGCGGGCCAGATTCCTCCCGTTCAACCCATACCCTGCAATAATGACGTGGCCCTTCATTCGAATCTGCTTCCCTTCGGTCTGCTCAACGTGGGCGATGGTTCGACTAGGCATCAAATGATGGGCCCGCTGCCAGGCTTCGGTGCGGCGAGCCAGGTGCGGCGACCACTGCATGAGAAAGGGGGTCACAATCATGGAGAGCACCGAGAGCGCAAGAAAGACTTGATACTGATCGCCATGGAAATACCCGCTTGCCTCCCCCTGCTGCCCAAGCAAGAAACTGAACTCTCCGACCTGAGCCAGGGCGACACCTACCATGATCGCAGAACGCGGGGGGAGTCCCGACAACAGAGCCCCTCCGGTCCCGGAAATGAAACTTAGCAGCAGAACTGCCATGAGAAGTCCGAACACCGGTCCCGGATGAGTAAGCAACACCCTCCAGTCCATGAGCATGCCGACCGACACAAAAAAGAGACTGGTGAAACTGTCGCGGAACGGCAGCACTTCGGCTATGGCTTGATGGCTGTACTCCGATTCGGAAATGACCAATCCAGCGATGAATGCTCCTATTGCCAACGAGAGGCCGCCGAGAGAGGTGAGCCAGGCGATGCCGGTACAGGAAATGATGATCGTCAGCAAGAACAGCTCGCGGCTGCGACTCCGGACGATATAGCCCAATAGTTTGGGAATCAGATACCAGGAAGCTGCAATGACAAGCAGGACAATGAGAACCGATCCTCCCAAGGTGAGCAGAATGGTCAGCACATCTCCCGTCGATTTGCCGGCAAGAATCGGCATCAGCAGCATCATTGGGACGACGGCCAGATCCTGACAGATGAGAATGCCGATCGTGGCTCGTCCATGGATCGAGTTGTTATCCCCCCGTTCCGTTAGGGTCTTCAAGACTATCGCCGTGCTGCTGAGGGCGAAGAGAAATCCCCAAACCAGCCCGTCCCGCCAGGAGAATCCGATCAGCATTGCCCCGAGGACTGCCATCGCCAGCACGCCGCCGATCTGGATTGGCGCCGCCACAAACATGATTCGGCGCATGGAAAGCAATTGCGCAATAGAAAATTCTATTCCGATGGTGAAGAGAAGCAGAACGATCCCGATCTCGGCCAACACCTCGACCGTCCCGACATCCGTGATGAGGTTCAACCCGTGGGGACCGATGACTGAGCCGGCGACCAAGAATCCTGCAATCGAGGGGAGCCGCAACTTGTGGAATACGAAGACGACGGCGATCGATGCCAAGAAGATCACCAGCAGATTTGCAAGTACGCCGTAGTCAGTCATGGCGAAAATTGGTCGGACGTGAGGAGTACGGGCGGCAGGCGATGGGATTCTTCACACGCCTCACGCTTTACGGATTGAGGGCGCAGAATACCCTAGTAGCGAGAAGGTAACAAGGCCAAGCTGCTTATTTTATTCAATAAAACCGTTTCGTTCAGCGATTCACAAGACAACTGACAAGACAAGACTACGATCCGTTTCATGCTTCCGATTTCCACGACATTATCGCCGGCGATCCGGCATCTGCTCATCCTCTCGATTTTTGAAAGCGTGGCTCGAAGTCTAAGTCTCGGCTGACCGGCTAGCTGAGCCATTTTGCCGCGCTCACCGTCCGTAGCAAGACCCCCCTCCAAAGATGAATAGACGGCATTGTCCCTGGTGGAATAGTTTGACAGCATCATCGGTGAGTATAATCAACAGAGGTGAATGATGATGCAACGCTTGTCTGTTTCACCGTCTCAAGGGAGGTGCGCTATGCAGCCCACCCATGTGCTCATGATTGCCGCAACAATCTTCACCCTATCCGCAACGTCGGCATTCTCCGATACGACGATCGCCTCTGATCCGTTCCTGATGCGGGAATGCCCCCAAGCCGATGGGACCGCCCTCTACACCAACAAGGATTTGCCGGGCTGCAAACTGATGACGCTGAAAGAACTGTCCATCGTGCCCTCGCTGGACGACATGCCGACCTATCGCCCCAGCGTGGCTGCTACTCCACGCTATGATACTCCACCGTATGTCGAGCCCCGTCAGACCGGTATGACCGGTGGGGGACAAACCGCCCCAGATTGGGCCAAAGATTGGTATGCCAGCATTGCCTCGTCCGGGTCCGTTCGGGCTGAAACCTGCTCCCTGTATGGAGAATGGATCCACCTCGTTGGGAAAACTCGTGACGGGTTCTTCTTTGGAACAGACCCTTCGTACGGCGGAGATGTTTCTGGAAGAAATCAGCGGGGGGCCAGCTATTCGTTCTACGACAATGCCCGATACATCGCGCTGCGGAGGCTATTTGGGACCGGGTTTATTCCGGTTGGCTGTCCGTAAAGAGTCGGAGCGAAGATTGTGGGGTGCCAGGCAGTCTCTAGGGCTTGGCACCCTTTATTTTTTATAGAACTCGCGATACCACTTAATGAAACGGGGAATTCCCACCTCTATCGGCGTCGCCGGCTTGAATCCGACATCCCGTGACAGATCCTCAATGTCGGCGTAAGTGGCAGGAACGTCACCCGGCTGGATGGGCAACAGCGTCTTCTTCGCCTGTTTTCCAATCGCCTGCTCGAGCACCTCGATAAAGCGCAACAGTTCGACTGGCTGATGATTGCCAATATTGTAGATCCGGGCCGGGGCTGAACTGGTTCCGGGGTCCGGTCTGTCACCAGACCAGGCTTGGTTCGGCGTGGCGGGATGATCGAGGGCTCTGATCACCCCTTCGACTATGTCATCGATATAGGTAAAGTCTCGGCGCATCTTTCCGTGGTTGTAGACCTCAATCGGTTTTTCTTCCAGAATCGCCTTCGTGAAAATGAAGAGGGCCATATCGGGCCTCCCCCAGGGACCATAGACCGTGAAAAAACGCAGACCCGTGCAGGGAATTCGATAGAGATGCGCATAGCAATGGGCCATGAGCTCATTGGCCTTTTTGCTGGCCGCATAGAGAGAGACCGGATGATCGACATTGTCATGAATCGAAAACGGCATCTGGGTATTGCCGCCGTAGACAGAACTCGACGAGGCATAGACGAGATGCCCGACCTTCGCGTGCCGACAGCCTTCTAAAATATTGAGAAACCCTTCGATGTTGCTGTCTGTATAGGCATGGGGATTCACCAACGAATTGCGCACACCAGCTTGGGCTGCCAGATGGACCACCTTCGCAATTGGCTGCATGGCAAAAAGCCGGCGCATTTTTACACGGTCGGCGAGATCGGTCTTCGTGAAGGTGAACTGCTTGAAGGGTTTCAGCTTCGCCAGCCTTGCCTTCTTTAGTCGCACGTCATAGTAGTCGTTGACATTGTCAAGTCCGATCACCCGCTCACCTCGCTCCAGCAATCTGGTCGCAGTATGAAAACCAATGAACCCGGCGACACCGGTGACGAGAATCGTGCCCTGCTGCGTCTTCCGCGTGGTCATAATTAGTCCTTATCGATGTCGCGAGATGTTGTGGTGCGGCTATTGGATTTCATAAACGGAGGATCGCCGTGGTCAAGCCGGTAGAGCGACAGGGGCGTCAGAGAGTCCCCGGTTGTCATCGGTTCCACCAGCCCGTCGGTCGTGCGACGAAACAGATCCAACGCATGGCCGTAATGATACCCGCATCCCTGTATAGCGAGAAGTTCTTTGAGTGTTTCCGGCCGTTCCCAGTGGGCGGTCAGCAAGGCGGTGCGGGCAGGATTCCTTCGGCTGAACATGAACGAGAGATGGTCCGGATACCAATCTGCGCCGCCGGTGGCATAGGACACAAACAGCTTGGCCTGTGCTGCCGTACAGACCTCGGTAAGATAGGCATTCGTAAGATACCCGTTCTCCCCCACATCGAGCCACTTTCCAGGAGGAGACAAGGGCGCGTGCGCCGCATGGCCACGGATTTCGAGCAGTTGTTGTTGCGAGGCAAATACCAGCGGGATCGGCCCATGTTTCTGCACGAGTGACAGGATCACTCCCTCCGTGAGGGCGGACTTGCCGCGATTCGTCGGCCCGCTGTCTGCATGCACGAGCACGTTATAGCCACGATCGGCGATGAGATAGCAGTTGCGCGGCATTTCCAAGTCGCAGGGATCTTCGCCATAGAACGGCACGGAGTATACAGCGCCTCCTTCAAACGTCCAACTTTCCCCATGTGCCAATTCAATCACATGGCCAAATCCCAGTTCACGCAAGAGGGACAGGTAATCGTAAGAGAGCGTGCGCCGATTCCTTCGACTCGGCACGATGATTGGCATATCTTTGGGCAGTTGCAAGAGCGTGCGCGGATCTACGTGATCGTCGTGATCATGGGTCAAGAAAACGGCAGCTGGTTTGGGCAGAAGCGATCCCCAGAGCGATGGAACCGAGGATTCCGCAAACCAAGGGACCAGCCAGGGATCGAACAACAATGCTTGGTTCCGTTGCCGATAGAGCAGCGCGGCATGGCCGAGATGAACCATGTCCATATCGTGTAGCGTCTCGAACCAGCGGGACCTGACGGAGGATGTGTCCGAGCTGACCAAACAGTCATGCTGGTGAAGGGATTCGATCAATCGCGTGAGCACTCGCTCTCCATCTTTCCCCGAAGTCGCCACCACCGTTTTGATTTCGTCGGTCTGATGCGTGCCGTCCAAGAACCCCAGTATTCTTCCTACCAGCGGCCCCAGCTGTCCCTGGTCGAATCCGATCGGAATAGCCTGCCGCTTCACGGAATGGAAGATCCGGAGCCCGCCGTTGGTGACTGTGGCGGATTTGGTGAGATCGGTCGGAAATTCCCACTGAAACGTACCATCCGGCTTCCGTCCACAACGAATATGCTGCTGCAGATAGGCACGGGCGCTGACCACCTCCGCATACGCATCCTCCAATCGCCGCTTACGATCGGGATCGTCGAGCGGGCCCCTTTTGGAAAACACATCGCTGATGGCTGTATCGATCGTGCTGGAGAGGAGAGCATGGGCTTCGTGGAGACTCGCGACCACTTCAGGCGCCACCCCTGCGATAAAGGGAAAGGGCCCAGGCGGGTCAGCGCTTTCCAATTGGACCCACGTCCAGGGCGCAAGGCTGAGGTACTGTCTTTTCGGGAGACTGTCCCAGATCTTCATGTTCGTAAGGCGTGAGGCGTAAGGCGCAAGGGGATCGCCTCTTCATCGTTGACCTCGTGACTCTCAACCATCGCCTCACCCCTCACGCCTCACCTTTACGTGTCAATTCCAATTTGCTAATGGCTGGTTCGTACAATGCTTGAATGACGATCCCATCGGGATCGGAAAAGTAAAAGGAATAGCTGCCGTCGCGATGCTGCTTCGGCGGCGTCACGATCTGTCCGCCCAGCTGTTGTAGACGCGGTTCGACCTCTCGATACATCCGGTCGACCATCTCAGGGCTCTCAAGGACCACACCGATGTGATCCAACCATTGCCCCTTCAGAGGTTGATAGGCTGTAAGCTCGGATGGCGGAATCTGGTGGAGGGCAAAATTATC
>DATEPD010000278.1:0-4252 GCA_035273365.1 Nitrospiraceae bacterium
AAACACATCACCTCTCTCGGAAGCCTTCAAAGACGCAGCTGCTTCCGACTATTTCCTTGCATTCTGATCACCCTGTGGCATGATGCTCCCACGTAGTCTTGAGAACCGACTGGCATCATCTCACCACCTTTACTCTTAGCGAGGAGTCCTCTTCATGGATATTTCGAAGCTCTTGACCTTCACGGCAAAGGAGGGCGCGTCGGACTGCCACATCAGTGCCGGCGAACCACCGATGATCCGTATGAACGGAGACCTCAAGAAACTCGATCATCCCGCACTCACCACTGAAGAGACCCACGCGCTGATCTATGACATGATGAGCGATGCCCAGCGGAAAAACTTCGAAGAAAAGCGCGAGTGTGATTTTTCCTTTGAATTGGGCGACATCGCCCGGTTCCGCGTCAATGTCTTCATCCAACACCGCGGGCTTGGCGCCGTCTTCCGAAACATTCCCACCGAGATCATTCCGATGGAGAAGCTCGGCATGCCTCCGATCGTGCGACAGCTCTGCGACCGCGAAAAAGGGCTCATCCTTGTGACCGGCCCAACCGGGTCCGGTAAATCAACGACACTGGCCGCCATGGTCGATTACTTGAACAACACCTTCGAAGGCCACATCATCACCATTGAAGATCCGATCGAGTTCATCCATAAGACGAAAAAATGCCTCGTGAATCAGCGGGAAATGGGTGTCCACACGTTGTCATTCGCGAATGCGTTGAGGGCCTCCCTTCGTGAAGATCCGGACATCATCCTCGTGGGTGAAATGCGCGACTTGGAAACCATTCAGCTCGCGCTGACTGCTGCGGAAACGGGACATTTAGTCTTTGGCACACTCCACACCTCCAGTGCACCGAAAACCATTGACCGCATCATCGACGCCTTTCCCCCAAACCAACAGTCCCAAATTCGCGCACAGCTCGCAGAGGCCTTGGAAGCGGTCATCACGCAGACCCTGTTGAAGAAGAAATCAGGCGGGCGTGTCGCCGCCCTTGAAATCATGGTCGCCACGACTGCGGTTCGGAATCTCATTCGAGAGGGTAAGTTGCACCAGATTCCCGGAATCATGCAGGCCAGTCAGAAAGACGGCATGCAGACGATGGACATGGCGCTGTTCGATTTAGCGACCCGTGGACTCGTCACGAAAAGCGAAGCCCAGTCGCGCAGCATGAATCCCAATCTGTTTGGATCCTCACTGGGCGGCGTGGCTTAGAATATCTTTCAGTAAGTCCGAGGGAAAGGGTTAGCGATGGATGTTCGCAGTCTCTTGAAAGTCATGGTGGATCAAGAAGCATCGGACCTCTACCTGACCGTCGACTCGGCCCCTGCCTATCGCGTCCATGGCTCCACACAACAAACCGACGCCCCGCCGTTTACCAATGAACAACTCGAAGCCCTCGCGCTGGCACTGATGCGCGGTCAGCAGCGTGGAGAATTCGAGGAAAAAATGGAGATGAACCTGGCCCTCTACTACAAGGAACTTGGCCGGTTCCGGGTCAACATTTTTCGGCAGCGAGGAAACGTCGGCTTGGTCTTTCGGCATATCAAGGCCGAAATCCAAACGACCGAGCAGTTAGGCTTGCCTCCGATTGTGAAAGACATCTCCATGACGAAGCGCGGATTGGTGCTGGTCGTCGGAGCCACCGGTTCCGGAAAGTCCACGACCCTCGCAGCCATGATCGACCACCGCAACACTATCCATCCCGGCCATATTGTCACCGTGGAAGATCCCATTGAGTTTGTCCACAATCATAAACGATCGCTTATTACGCAGCGAGAAGTAGGCTTCGACACGCTCTCATTTCAAAATGCCCTCAAGAACACATTGCGGCAGGCGCCGGATGTCATTCTGATCGGCGAAATCCGAGACACGGAAACCATGGAAGCTGCGATTACGTTCGCAGAAACCGGACACCTCTGCATCGGCACTCTTCACTCGAATAACGCCAACCAGGCCATCGAGCGCATTATGAATTTTTTCCCGGTGGAGCGGCATGCGCAGATCTATCTCCAGTTATCGCTCAATCTTCGCGCCATCATCTCTCAGCGGCTTGTTCCATCGGTTGACGGAAAGCGGGCTCCTGCACTGGAGATCATGCTCGATACCCCCCGCATTAAGGATCTCATCAAGAAGGCCGAGGTCGATTCGCTCAAAGAAGCGATGGAACAAGGATTGGACGAAGGTTGTCAGACATTCGACCACGTCTTGTTTCAACTGTATAAGGAAGAGAGGATTTCGCTTGAACAAGCCTTGATCAACGCCGATAGCGCCAACAATCTCCGGTTGAAGATCAAGATCGAAGGTCTGAGAGGGGACGATGCGATCAACGCGCTCCTCGACAAAAAGTCTAACGACCCCACGGACAGTGCCTTCAAGATCCAGGGGCGAGCTTCAGGAAGCGTGACCCCCTTGCGTAAACGATAGCCCACTCCACCGCTCACGCGCCTCGTCACCAATCTGGCAAAGTTCATCAGGCTACTGCACTTCCGTCGCCCTTTGCTGCTCGAGATATAGCGCAATCCTCTCCAGCGCGAGGGCGCTGAGTTTCGCGCCATACCATGTCGGCATCGTACTGACCGGATACCCCGGCACCACAAACACCGCCGGTTCGATAACCGATTCGATTACGTACTCATGCACCGTCTTCGCACGGCCCCGGTAAGTGGGATCGGCCAATCGTGCCGGTCCCGTAGTACCTAATACGAGGGGCGGCCCTACACGCCCATCGGCCCCTGAAATGCCCGGAACAATGTGGCACACAGAGCAGCCGGCTCTCGTAAAGATTTCTGTGATCGGTTCGTCTCCAGTGACCAACGGAACCATATCAGGGGCAAGCGCTATCGATGGGACAAGCACCGGTGTCACCGAAGAGGACTTGGTGGAACGGAGGGCCAACATCGTCCCCACCACCAGCGCAACGATAATGAGGGGCGTGATAAATCGTTCAGGCATGGAACCGATCGCAGGAAAAATTCAACGGGATCGTGATGCTGAGAGCCGACATCACTGACTGAATCTCGTCCGCATCATTCATGACGCTTCGGCTGCAACCACGGATACACAGGTGTGACATGCAGCAGCCTCGCTTCGCATCTGCATGCTTTCGCAACGAACCTTCATGAATAATACGGACGAGCTTCCCGGCAGCACTCACTTCGTTGCATTCATGGCACAGCGAAATCCGACCGTTCGATCTTCAAAATCCGGCTCAGCTGAGAACCGGGCCGTCACGCGCAACGCAGACGGTACATCCGCCCATGACCCACCTCGCAGCACCCGCTTCTCCCCAGTAGCTGGGCCGGATGGGTTCCTCCCAGGACTCGTTCGATAATAGTCTCGCTCATACCAGTCCGCCACCCATTCCGCCGCGTTCCCAGCCATGTGTGAGACGCCAAACGGGCTCTTCCCACCCTCTTTAAGTCCATGTCGAACGCTCATTCCTTCGAGACCGCTGGTGACTGCCACCAGCGTGACGGCTTCACTGACCCACATTCCTCGATTATAATTCGCAATATCGACGAATGGCTGCATATCTCCCCACGGATATCGACGCCTATCGCTCCCTCGTGCTGCCTTCTCCCACTCCGCCTCCGTCGGAAGCCGTTTTCCTGCCCATTGGCAATAGGCAGCCGCCGATTCCCACTTCATTCCGATGGCCGGACGATCTCCAATCGTGGTTGCGGCCTCATCGTTCCATGTCGGCGGAGGCTCGTGCTTCTCTGCTTCCAGAAACTTCCGATAGAGACTGAGCGTGACTTCATACTGATCGATGTAATAGGCATCAAGCATTACGGTGTGCTCAGGCCGTTCGTTTGGCAATCCGTCATTACTACCCATGGTGAATGTACCGGCCGCGATGAACACCATCGGAGCGTCATCGCGTCCTCGGCTGACTTCGGCCAACGAAACAGGTTGGCTGTCCTTCGAGGACTGTGGCTCTGCCATCCCAAGACAGACGACCCCTATGACAAAGCTGATTCCAGTCCACAACAGCGCCTGTTGTCCCCGCACTGCCGTCTCCATCGCCATAGCTTCCTCTTGTACCATGCGGGGCAGCCCCTCGGCATGCTGACCTTCGGATGTGTGTTCCACAGCCTGCAAGGAAAAGTGCCCCGACCGCCAGCCAGTGTATCCAGCCCACCCGATAAACTCAACGAAATGAAAAGATGACAACGGCGAATTGGGTATGAGTAGATGAAGAGTAAGTCTGTTGTCTCCAACAGAGTCCGTCAAACCACGGAGCATCCACTA
>DATEPD010000279.1:0-4269 GCA_035273365.1 Nitrospiraceae bacterium
GGTATACGGCTTGGCCCATGTCTTCGCCGCTTCATACGACAGGTTCAATGGCGTAAGAAGTCGCAGAACCGTGAAGCCGGCTGTGAACCCTTACATTCGTGTGTGCTGTTCCGCGAGGGGCGGCATGTGGAACTCCCTTCAGATCCAGCCCCGCCATGGTCTCACCATAGCGCTTCTCGATGAATGCCTTAAATCGCTCCAGATCGCTCTGCATGCGTAATGACACCGCGCTCATCCCATCTCCGACATGTGTGACACTGCCCTCGGTGGTATACCCGACCCGTAAGAGGATTTGCGACTTTCCCTCCGAGAGGGGATGAAACGTCACCATCGCTTCAGCGAGGCTCGCGCCTCGACTCGTCCAGGCAATGCGCTTGTCTGGTGTTTGCTCGATAATCTTGGCTACCCACTCTTTTTCCCTGCCTGCGATCTCGGCTCTCCAATGCAGGCGCTTAGCATCGAGCTGCGTGACTTGCTTCACGCCTTCCATGAACTGAGGAAAGTCCTCAAACTGCATCCATTGAAGATACGCGGTCCGCACCGGCACGTTCACCTCGGTCGATACGACGGTCGTCAACATATATTCCTCCTGGCTATACGCTCTCTCTCCTGAACCGAAACACTACTGTCTGAACCGATACTCAAGTGAATCGAACGTGCAGTCAGCTGCCCGATCGAATCCATAGGGCCTGATTTTGACCATTCTCGGTTGCCTCAATGTATGCGCCCGGGCAGTAGAGTTCTACGGATGCCAGCAGCATGACACGGGCGTGTGATGCGCTCGCTCGGGATTCAGACCGGTATCGCCTGAGCGCGCCTCGCGGAATTCACGGGGTGAGAGCGAGGGAGGCAGAGGCACGGACCTGGATGTTTGATGGCGACGGTGCCATCCCGCGTGAGCCGCTTTACGGCGTCAAAGATTTGAACCCAGGAATAATCAGGCAACTGGGAGGTGAGTCGATCCATCGAGCAGGTGCCGAACAGAGCGAGTCTTTGGCAGATGGCCGATTCAACAGGGTCTGTCTGTTGCACACGGTCCTCCCATTTAAAGCGGTGGAATGCCATTGTCAATGTGAGACCTCTTCGTTAGAGGTCTTTACCGATTTATAGCCGAGTCATACCCGAACCCCCATCGAGCAAAATGGGATTTTCTTGTCGAATCAATTCATCCGGCACTGTCGTGATTTATTCGACAGAGGCGACGGGCCTCTTTCAGGTACGGAATGTCTTACGGCTGAGTCGACAGATGCGGGGATCGAACGGATCTACGGGACTAGCATGATAAGGCGCGTGTGGAATCTCAATACAGAGAGAGAGGCCAGCCAGGGGAAATACTGAGTGGACAATCACAGTTTCCCATTCATATAATTAATGAGGAAAAGAGACCGCCATCGGCCGCAAAGAAATAAGGGAACGTAGCGTATGATCGCGTGGGGCATGCGATCACGTTTCAATTCCTGAGGCCTTAGCAGATGGTAAACAAGATTGGCATTGTCACATCCGCACTGAGCGATTCAGAGCATAGCTGGCTAGGGAAAAAACTGCGCCGTTATACATCGAGCCCCTCACAGAGTGATCCTCCCGCCTTGCTCTTCTAAATTCCGCTAAATCATACGCCGTCTTTGTGAGCTCGCCCAGGAAACGACGCGGACGGCGTCGAGGCTTCTCATCAGCCTTAGACGGAGGCGGATTATGGATAAATTGATTGTTACAGCACAAACCCGAATGGGGATGAAGATGCGCGAAGATCTCGGGAAAGAGGATTTGCGTTGTCCTCATTGCGGCTCTTTTGACCTTCAGCGAGACAACCAGTTGGCCCAATGCGATTACTGTGGGTGGCCGTGGTTTTTGCGGAGGAAGTGACTCGCAACCCACGCCAAAGACGAGTATGGGTGCACGTATGGGTGCACCCATGCCGATGGGCTTCTACCCGGTGGCACCATCGACTACCTATGATCTGACTTTCTATTTACCTTTCGGTCAGACGTTCTCCCACTCTCACATCTCCAACACGGCCCTCCTTTGCACCTGAAGTGTTCGTATGGCTCTTATTCCCAAAACTCGGTTGTCTTAGGTGGCCTCCGCAGACATACAAAGAAGCATGATTTACTTCCTAACCTGAGAAGTTCCCACCGTGGACAAACTCGTGCGGTGGCACTGTCGTTCCAGGTCGGAAGTCAGTCCATTCAGAGTACAAAGCCAGATGCCCCAGGCTGGGCCTGTCGATCGGCGTCCGTTCAATGGACGTCTACTACTTTGACATCGAAGAAAAGAGTCTTGCCGGCGAGAGGATGATTGAAATCCAGAAGGACAGTATTGTCTTTAATTTCCTTTACAATGGGTTGGATGACGCGACCGCCGGCATCCTTTCCCCGCAGCTGCGTGCCGACCTTGATGTCTTCAGGAACTTTGTTCTTAGGCAGTTCATGAATCGCAGTCAGATCTCTAATTCCGTAACCGTCCGCCGGTGTCACGATCACATGCTTGGCTTGTCCAACCGTCATCCCCTCTACCGCAGTTTCGACGCCGCGAACAATCTGATGAGCGCCTTGCGTATAGGTCAACGGGGCTTTCCCCACATTCGAGTCGACGACTTGGTTGTTGTCCAACTTGAGTGTGTACTCCAGAGAAATCACTTTGCCCTTGGAAACCGTTGCAGTCATCGGTGGACCTCCTTTCCTTGGGAACGTGAGGAACGTGATAGGCTGACGGAGAATGTTGCGTGGGCTATGCGAGACGTTGAATGCAAATCTGTCATGCCGTTCATGAAGTGCGGCATTGTGGGAGGAATGGGCTCCGGTTGTGGCGGGGGAATCGGTGAAGGGGGAATTGGGCTAGGGGAAGGCGCAGGCACAGGTGACGGAGGAAGAGGTTCGGGAGCAGGCACCGGCACAGGCGGTGACGGGATTGGTTGTGGAGGCAATGGATCTATGAAAGCAGGGAGAACCACTCCCCAAAATAAGACTAACACGATAAGAGGTATGGGCATGACAGTGGAAAAGACCCCCATCGAATGCGCTGTGTTATGGAAGGTTCTCTTCATTAACGGACATCCGTGTCATTCAGATAGATAAGAGGTGATGAGCAGACCTCGATTGAGAACGAGCTCACCACGCAATGTTATGAGAATCGCGTTCCAGTTTGGTCTTTGCTGCTCAACCGTCCTCCTCAATGACACACTGACACACTCAACTGGTTGATACTTTCTGGCAAGCATTGAATCAGCTGATCCGACCAAATAGAGCCTGGGATTTTCGCCTGCGCGAAGACGAAGACGGATAAGCCGGAGGAGCGGGTCCTATCGACACGACATACCCGAAACAATGTGTGCGGCGGACCGTCAATGTTCCTTGCCGGCTGAGTCGATCCACTGCCGCAAACACTTGTGCCCATGAATAGGCCGGTAATCTCTGAACCAGCTCGTCGAAGGTGCAGGACACGAGACTGGTCACTTCGTGATAAATGATGGAGTCTACGCCGGGGACGTGCGCTGGTGTCATCTGTATCCTCCCGCTCTGGAGATGGAGGGATCATGTGTGAATTGCCATAAATCGGAAGAGATCTTCAGATCTTGCCTCCCCACGCTCCGGTCTCCCGACTTCGCGCCTCGATGAAGGCTTTAAAGCGCTCCAGATCTCTCTGCACGCGCAAGGATACGGCTCTCAATTTATCTCCCGCATTTTCGACAAACCCCTCAGGGAAATAGGCAACTTGCAATCGGACCTTTGATCTCGCATCCGAAAGCGGCTGGAACATGACGACTTCTTCGTTCATGGCCCCACCTCGATTTGTCCAAGCGATGAGATGGTCAGAGGTCTGATCGGTGATTTCTGCGTCCCACTCTTTCTCCTTGCCCGCGATTTTCGCTTTCCAATGCAGTCGCTTGTCATCAAGTTGTGTGACCTCTTTTACTCCTTCCATGAACCGGGGAAATTCCTCAAACTGCGTCCACTGCATATAAGCAGTGCGCACCGGCACATTGACTTCAATAGATTTTTCAATGGCGGACATTGGGTCACTCCCTTTGCGAATTTCTCGCTGTTGTTCCTGCACCAATGCCCCCTTAGTCTTGTTTTTGTCCTTCTCCCGCTTCAACCCTGGAGGATCGGTGACTCCGATGGTTAGTAAAATCCTCCTCCTTCGTGTTTCATCGCAGCTCCTTGAGTAATCGATTTGGATCAAAGAGCAAAAGGAATACCTTTCAAAAGCGAAGTCAACACCTTGAAACATCGAGAAGAGTGCGAATGAAACAAAACTCTTTCTGAGAAC
>DATEPD010000280.1:0-4458 GCA_035273365.1 Nitrospiraceae bacterium
CTCGAGAAAGGTCGGCCCTTCACCTGCACGGGCTCTCGCGATCGCATTTTTTGCCGCCAGATAGACGGCGGCCACATCGTTGCCGTCCACAATCTCACCGGGCATGCCATAGGCCTTTGCTCGATCGACAACGTTCGCAACCGCCATCTGTAGACGAAGCGGCGTCGAATAGGCGTATTGGTTGTTGTTACAGAAGAAGACGACGGGGAGCTTCCGTACCGCCGCAAAGTTCATCGCTTCGTGAAAATCACCACGGCTCGTCCCTCCGTCACCGGTTCCGGTGAAGACGACGCGGTCTTCGCCTCGGATCTTGAACGCCAGCCCCACTCCCGTCGCGACGGGCAGATTGTCGGCCAGATGGCTGACAAAACTGATCATGCCGCGCTTGAGATCCCCCATGTGCACGTTGCCGTCCTTGCCCTTGCTGGGGCCAGCGCGCTTGCCGAGGTACTGAGCGAGAACCTCACCGGGCGTGAACCCGCGAATGAGGAAGGCTCCCATATCCCGATGAAAGGGGGCGATGACGTCATCAGGTTCCAAGGCCGAGGCATAGCCGACCGCAATCGCTTCCATCCCGTGGCTGGTGTACACGCCGCCGACAATTCTGCCTTGACGATAGAGGGCACTGATGCGGTCCTCAAGGGTTCTGGTGAGTCGAAGGTAGTAGTACATCTGAAGCAAATCGGCTCGCTTGATTTCCTTTGTCACGTCTGACAGATCCATGGATTCCTCCTGGCAGAGGGGTGGAATATGAGTCAGAGTTCCGGCATGTCCCTCCAAGACAGTAACGGCTTCTTCATCTGGCAGAGAGGGCACTGCGCCGGCTCCCACTGCGGCATATCGAGATTCGTCGTGTAGTAGAAGGGATGTCGTGCGATCAGATCTCCCACCAGAGGAAACTGGCCACTGTCGCGACGAGCAAAGACCATCATCCCGGCCAGCAGGCCCCCGTTGTCGGTGATCACTTTCCCGAGCTTGCTGACGCAGTTCCCGCGAGTGGTGACATCATTGAGCGCCACAAAATATTCACCGGATTTGATCGCACCGACCTTGATGTCCGTTCCGATCCGTCCGGTCTCGCAACTATAGGGTGTCAACGTGACGCGCATGCGCATCGTGTCGTGGAGTACGTCCGCAATCCCTTCGGCAAGCAACTCGGCGGTTGACGTGGTTGCGACAATGCCGGTTATCGGATTGTTCTCAAACGTCCGTCTGATCCACTCGGCCATGTCTCGAGCCAGCAGCCTGATCAGCTCCGGATAACGGGCAATGGATTCAAACCGTAGATAGGTTGCCGTGTGGTGGCCTGATACCACTTCCACATGGGTGTCGAAGAAGACAGACTGAGAAGCCCGCAGGACACGCAGGATATCCCACTCGGTGAGCTTGGTGCGTGAACCGGGTCGGATAACCATTTTCAGCCTGTCATCGATCTCCGGTCTATCGTAGAGATCACGGTGCCGTTGCACCAATTCGGCGAGAGCCTGCTCACCCTTGATGGCATTCATAGTCATTCCTCCGACGTTGTTCCTACCACCCCTGTTCTCAGAACTCCGATCGGTTGAATTTCCAGCTCCACCACGTCGCCCGGCTTCAAATAGCGATCCATTTCAAGTCCGCATCCCCCTCCGACCGTTCCTGAACCGAACACATCACCCGGGTATATCATTTCGCCTCGAGACACATGTGCGATCATTTGCGGGAACGACCAGTGGATCGTCCCGAACTGCCCCCGAGACCATTCTTCCCCGTTCACCCTGGCGACCATCGTCAATGCGCCGAGATCCTCGATCTCATCGGGAGTCGCGAGACAAGGACCCAAGGCCGTCGCAAAATCTTTGCCTTTCGCGGGACCCAACCGGCAAGCCATCTCTTGAAACTGGACATCGCGTGCACTGAAGTCGTTCATGATCGTATAGCCGGCGATATAGTCCTGCGCCTCCCGTTCGAGGATGTCCTTCCCCTTGCGTCCGATGACACAGGCCAGTTCCAATTCATAGTCCAACTTCGTCGTATTCAGCGGCCAAGCTAAGTCTTCACCTGGCCCAATGATGGTACGGTGATTCCCTTTATAGTAGACCGGCGCTTTGTACCATTCCGGCGGAATCGGCTGGCCCCGCTTTTTCGACGTGGCGGCAATGTGGTCTTCAAAGGCGATAAAGTCGCGCAGCGAAGGAGGATTGAGCAGGGGAGCGGCAAGCTGAATTCCGGCCGACGGATACACGATCGTCTCACCGGATGGACCTTTGGTTGAAGGAGCCAGCATCGCGAGGTAGCTCATCGCCCGCTGCGCGGCTGCCATAGCCGAAGCACCGCCTTCAAGAAATTCCAGCATGTTGGAGGGTACCTGGGCATTGGCTAATCGGTACGGTTGTGCTTCACGCTGGTCGGCCAACCACCGGGCATATGCCAAATTCAAGTCGACGATGCTCTGACCCTGGATCGCCCCCACTCTCGTGAAGAGGCCGACAGGAGTTGCGATTTGGAAACTGACGAGTTTCATCGGCGACTCCAACTCAGCGCATAATCCTTGATCTCCATCGCGTCCATGTCCGGCCTCACCGTGAAGGGTGTCTTGGACTCGACCATCACCGCCAATTCATGTGTGTCCGTCTTCCCCTTCGCCGCGCTCACCGCCTGCGGTTGCGGTCCGTGGTGGATGCCCTGAGGGTGCAGCGTCAGCATCCCTGGTTGAATCCCTGCGCGGCTGAAAAAGTCTCCCTGATGATAAAAGAGCACTTCGTCGTAATCTGTGTTTCGATGGTAAAAGGGAACGCGCAACGCCTCGGGATCCTTTTCCAACGGTCTTGGAGCGAAGGTGGAGATGAGACACCCGCCGGCCCGGAATGTTCCGTGGACGCTCGGCGGCAGATGATAACGGGGGCTCGTGACCGGCCGGAAATCACGCACGTTCAACTTGGCCACCCACAGATCTCCTTTCCATCCGACCACGTCCATCGGATAGAAGGGGTAGATCACCCGCGTTGACTCGCCTTGTCGTTTGATATGAACCTCCCACTGATGGCCCTCAGACTCCGGTGTCTCCATCGTGCCCAACTCGGGGGCCACAAGCACTCCCTTGTCGAACAGAGCATGCTGGCCGAGCGGCCCGCGATCCGGCACCACAATTTGTTCAGGAGTCTCGACAAGGAGAAACAGCGAAGGCCCTGCATCGACGTGGATTCGGTAAGTCGTCCCTTTGGGGATCACGATGTAATCACCTGGCTCATATGGCAAGGTTCCGTAGTCCGTCTCAAATCTTCCGGTGCCCTGATGTATGAAATAGACTTCGTCACCGTCCGCGTTACGCACGAAATGGGCCATGGTCTCTACCGGGAACGACAAGTAGAGGCTTACATCCTGGCTCTGCATCATCAGGAGCGGTTGCGCATTGACTGGGCGAGGGGTCGTCGTCAAGACCTGAGTGCAAGCAAAGGCCTGTGGCTTCAACGGCCCATCGATCTTCACCCAACTGGTCGGTGGATGCGATCGGTACAAATGTGATACCGGCCCGCTGAACCCTTCTCGCCCATGCTCCTCCTCATACAACCCTTCGGGAATCCCGACATGGGCTTGATTCGGAACTTTGCCTTTCCTGTTGAGATACATGGCTGGTCTCTCTTTAGACGCGCAACATCCCCCTCATGACGCCTGCTTCAGCGGCTTTTCTTCTATAGGAATCGCGGATGAGTCGTAGTCGATGATGGTCCGTTCGACACCGGAGGCCTGGTCGCGTTCGATGTCTTTGTACAGCGATTCTACTGTGCTTCTGACAAAGGTCTCCGCTTTTTCTTCCCCGTGCTGCCGTTGGGTCAATTCAATGAATATTCCACTCCCTGGGAAGAGCGGATAGGTGAAGCGCTGCTTCAGGGGTCCAAATCCATCCCGACCTTCTTTCAAAGGCCCACTAAATTTCACGCCGTGTGCTTCCCATTCACGACAGGCTGCCTCAATATCATCGACCTCAAGTGCGAAGTGCTGCACGCCCTGCCCGTACTTCTCGATGAATTCGCTAATCTGCGACTTCATCGTCTTATCTCGACCGCGCATGAGAGCGATCTTCGCAGTTCCTCGTTGCACCACGACGGTATCCATTGACGACTTGTCGCCGCCGACATCGCGAGCCGACCAGATCACGTCAAACCCAAGAATCTTGGTGAAGAGAATTTCTGCCGCTTCGAGGTTGTCCACGCAGAGCGTGATGTGATCAATCCCTGTTACTTGGTTCACGATGACGCCTCCTCTCTTTGGAGGGAAATTCACCAGAGTGTCATGACATCATCCTGATCGGCTTCTGCCTTCTACGTCAAAAGCAATATAACATACATTTGCGATTGAATAATATAGTAATTATATTATTATATAAAAGTCATAAGTCTTTGAATGCAATATCAATACCGACAAAATTATTTTATGGTTGCTCATTTGAGTATTCTAGTTTAAATAGTTATTGATACT
>DATEPD010000281.1:0-20908 GCA_035273365.1 Nitrospiraceae bacterium
GCTGGTATGCTGGCTTGTCTCACTCACATTAGTCTCGACTGCCTGCACTAACCCACACATCGCTTATGTGGATGCACGGGATACACACACAGAGAGCGGACCCCATACCATATTAGATGGAAATCCGTACATGATCGAACCTTCCTCATCGCCAGGGATACAGGGTACGCTACTGGAAGTCATCAAACGCCTGGAAGCACGAGTCGCCGAGCTGTAGAGACAGGTTCGAGACCAACCCGCTCGATGATCGGACAGGAAGACGTTCAGATGCTGACGCGATACCAGCCGAGTCTCATTTAGACGCGCGTGGCACGGCTCAGGTGTTTTCCTCGCGTATTTACTCGACAACGCAGGCATCCTTGCTAGATCAGGAATGTACGATGGACCAACTGGCAATTATCTTGATTGCGTCGCTTCAGACAGTCTGCTAAGGTACCGCCCACAGAGATCCGTTGCTATTAACTTCAGCTGAATACCCGCATGGTCTGGGACCCCAAAGATCCTTGGAGTAGGAAGAGCGACCCACTTGAGGATGCCCTCAAGCAGGCTCAGTCACAATTCAAGAATTTGATGCCCTCGTTTGGTAATTTGCTGCCCTCAAGCGGTTTCAGAAACATCGTGTTGGCCGGGCTGTTCATCTTTCTCGCCTGGCAGTGCGTGTTTATCATCGCCCCGGATGAGGAGGGTGTCGTCAAGCGGTTCGGCGTCCCAGTCCGAACCGTGGATCCTGGTCCTCATTTGAAAATCCCTCTCGTCGAATCGGTATTGCAACCGAAAGTCCAGAAGCTCCACCGTATCGAGGTTGGGTTCCGCACAGATCGACAAGGCCGTCAGCAAACACTGGCGCAAGAAGCCCTGATGCTCACCGGCGATATGAACATCCTGGCTGTTCAATTCATCGTGCAATTCAAGATTAAAGAATCTTCGAATTATCTTTTTAACGTCGCCTCTATTGATGAGACGATCGGCAAAGCGGCCGAGGCTTCCATGCGAGAAGTAGTCGGCAAGGGCAAAATCGACGAGGCATTGACGACCGGCAAAGCCCAGATTCAGCAGGATACCCAGGTACTGCTGCAATCCCTTCTTGATCAGTATCAAGGTGGCATCCAGGTCGCAGCCATCCAACTTCAAGACGTCAGTCCTCCGGAGGCCGTGGCGGCTGCGTTCAAGGATGTGACGAATGCGAAGGAGGATCGGGAAAAACTGATCAATCAGTCTCAGAGTTATCGCAACGACATTCTTCCCAAAGCCCAAGGCGAAGCCGCTCAGGTGGTGAACCAGGCCAAGGGCAACGCCCAGGCGCGAGTGGACCGTGCCCAAGGTGAGGCCAACCGTTTTCTGGCGACGCTGAAAGAATACAATCAAGCCAAAGACATCATCAGCAAGCGGATCTATATCGAAACGATGGAGGAAATCCTGCCGAACATCGAGAAAATCATCATTGATGGCAAGACAGCCGATCGTATGCTGCCGTATCTTCCGCTCGACCGTCTCAAACCCAAGCCAAGCACTGCTGTTGAGGGCCAGAATCCATGACCAAGCAGGGGTTCATTATTGCAGTGCTGGTGGTCATCACCGGTTTGTTTTTCCTGGGAGCCTCACCACTCTTTATCGTGGATATCACCCAGACGGCGATCGTGGTTCAACTCGGGAAGCCTGTTCGCAATCTCTCTGAGCCTGGGCTCTATGCGAAACTGCCGTTTGTTCAAGAGGTCATCTACTTCGATAAGCGACTGCTGGACTATGACTCAGCGGCACAAGATGTGATCACTCAAGACAAGAAGACCCTCCTTCTCGACAACTACGCCAAATGGAAGATTGTCGACTCCCTCAAGGTCTTTCAGAGTTTTCAATCTCAACGCGGAGCGCTGCAACGGCTCAACGACATTATCTATTCGGAACTCCGGGTCGAACTCGGGCGCCATGATCTTCTGGAAATTGTCGCGTCACACCGTGGTGACCTCATGAAAATCGTAACTCAACGGTCGAATGAAAAAGCATCCGCATATGGAATCGAGATTCACGATGTGAGGATCAAACGCGCCGATCTTCCCGAGCAGAATGAGAGGGCCGTGTTCGCCAGAATGCAAACTGAGCGGGAACGACAGGCGAAGCAGTACCGTGCGGAGGGAGCCGAGGAAGCACAAAAAATCCGCTCAGAAGCGGAAAAGGATCGCGAAATTATTCTTGCTCAAGCATACAAGGAATCGGAGGAGCTTCGTGGCGCGGGGGATGCGAAGGCATTTCGAGTCTATGCCGACGCCTACCGGCAGGATCCTCATTTTTTTGAATTTACTCGCTCGATGGAAGCCTACAAGAAAACCTTCAAAGATAAGTCCACCATGGTGATGGGTCCTGACTCAGAATTCTTCCGCTACCTTAAGCAGCGCTAGCCTTCACGACAGCCCCACGATCTCGCCCGTGCCTGGATCGATTCCAATGCGTTCCCCTGCCGGCTTCTTCGGCAAACCTGGCATGAGTTGAATGCCTGAACACACGGCCGTGAGAAACCCAGCCCCTGCGAGCATTCGCACCTCTTTGATCGGCAGCGTAAACCCGGATGGGCGCCCCTTCAAGTCTGGATCGTGCGACAGCGATAACGGCGTCTTCGCCATGCAGATGGGTAGCCCATCAAGCCCGAGCTGCTGTGCCAACTCCATGTCTCGCTCGGCCTCTGCGTCGAACGAGACATCCGAGGCCCCATACATTTGTGTAGCAATAGTCTTGATCTTCTTCTTGATTGGCCAGGCGACGTCATATAGATGCCTGAACGTAGACGGTTCTGCTGTGGCTTTAACCACCGCCTTTGCTAACGCTGCCGCCCCTTTGCCGCCATCGGCCCAATGGGTCGAGACCGCAGCATCCACCGCACCAACCTCTCGAGACCGCTCGCGAACCCACTCTAGCTCAGCCACCGGATCATCGACGAAGGCATTGACCGCTACCACCACGGGAACGCCATGGGCTTTCACGTTCGCAATGTGCTGCTCCAAGTTCGCAAAGCCCTTTACCAATGCCTCCTGATTAGGCCCGGTAAGCCCTGCTGGCAGCGGGATTCCAACCTTGACCACACCTCCTCCCCCGTGAAGTTTGAGTGCGCGAAGCGTCGCTACCACCACGGCCGCCGCTGGCTTGTATCCTGAGAGGCGGCACTTGATATTGAAAAATTTCTCTGCCCCAAGATCGCTCCCGAATCCGGCTTCTGTGACGACATAGTCCGCACAACGTAATGCGATGGCATCGGAAAGAATCGAACAGTTCCCGTGGGCAATATTACCGAACGGACCCGTATGCACGAACGCCGGAGTTCCCTCCAGTGTCTGGACCAAGTTCGGCATCAACGCTTCTCTCAGCAAGACTGCCATGGACCCGGCACATCCAAACTCTTCTGCCCGCACTGCCTTGGCATCCGCTGTAAACCCCACAACGATCTGCCCGAGCCTCTGTCGCAGATCAGCTTGACTCGATGCCAACGCGAGCATCGCCATGACTTCGGACGCTTCCGTGATCACAAACTGGCCTCTGCGACCCGCAGCCCCTTCTCCCATCGTGATCTGCCGTAACGCCCGATCACTGACTCCACACGTTCGTGGCCAAATGATCCTATTTGGATCCACCCGAAGCGCGTTCCCATGAAAGAGGTGATTATCAACAAATGCTGACAAGAGATTATGACTGGCAGATACCGCGTGGGCATCGCCGGTAAGATGGAGGTTGATCTCTTCCATCGGAAGGACTTGCGCCCGCCCTCCCCCTGTTCCTCCGCCCTTGATCCCAAACACCGGCCCCAACGAAGGTTGCCGAAGCGTGACGGCCGTTCGATGGCCGAGGCGGGAAAGGCCCATGGCAAGCCCGATAGAAGTTGTCGTCTTGCCTTCCCCAAGCGGGGTCGGATTGATGGCAGTCACGAGCACATACCTGCCGAGAGATGCAGCATAAAGCCGCTCAAGTACGTCAAGCGAAACCTTCGCCTTCAATTTCCCATAGGGGAACAGCTCATTGGCTAGAATGCCAAGTTGATCGGCGACATCCTGTATTGGACGGGGCTTGACTGATCGATTGATTTCAATGTCTGTCATAGAGGAACGACGTCGCGATCTCTACCTCGTGTCATGGCGCGGTAGTGTAGCATGGGAGTTGGGTTGAGTCGATTCGGTTGGTACTGTTAACGGGAGGGGTGAGTTCAGTGAATGTGGCCTCGCCATGAACCAAGTCGGTTAAAAACGAGGCCAATGAGCGAATGGAAATTCTAACAAGCTATTCGAGGATGTACTTTATTGGATCTAGCGCCTGGCCATGAACCTTCACCATGTAGTGCAGGTGAGGCCCCGTGGCTAACCCTGTGCTACCGACTAGGGCAACAACCTCTCCACGTTTCACGCGCTGCCCCTCTTTGACTAATGACTTGGCAAGGTGACCATAGAGTGTTTCGATACCGAACCCATGGTCTATCTTCACAAGAATCCCCAGCTTGGGGTCGGACCCCACTGCTGTGACACGTCCTTGAGCCGGAGCCTGAACCGGCGCATTCGCAGCAGCTCCAATGTCCAACCCGTCATGCCAAGCGGGCTTTTCAGTGAATGGAGAAACCCTTGGCCCAAACCCAGAGGTTATCCACCCTTTGACCGGCCATATGGACGGGGTTGCTGCCCATCGTGAAGACTTCTGTTCGGCAGCTAAGGACAATTCTTGAAGTGATTGTTCCTGGATCGCAGCTTCTTTGGACAGCCAATCTATGCCATCCTTGATTGAGGCAATCTTCCCCTGCTCAGTGAGATCGCTCAAACCGGTAGATTGGCTCGTTTCACGAGGTAGCGAACTCTGGCTGATTTCCGCAGCACGGGAAAGCTGCGCCTGAGCGTCACTCATGGGGATCTCCTCAGAGGCAGGAAGGATATGCCCGTCAGGAATGGGAACATCCACACCACCTCGACCATTAGTCGTATCCCCTGTTTTCTGAGGATCAATTCCCAACATGACACGAAGTCGCTGGTTGACCTCCTTCATGCTTGTTAAACGCTTCTTTAGATCGTCGACGGAGCTCGAAAAGGCTCCTGTCTGTTCCCTTGCACTCATGGCTTCCGCACGGAACGATGAAAGTTCCCATACTTCGCCGGTTCTGACCACGTAGTGCGCAAGGACAAGAATATCAGCTAAGACGAAAATGGCTCCTACGATCAATAGCTTACTGACAAGTTTGCGAGGGAAACTAAATCGGAGTGGCTTAGCCGATGAGCCTCGAAAAATTACAACTGTATAAGCATCACTACTTTCCGTACCGTTCGGTTGTCCCATGACCATTCACCCCCTGCTGGATGGGCTCCTTCGCTTTTTACGACTACCTTTGGCCAGTCTACCGATCCAGATCGCCTCGGTCAACCCCTCATTTTGGTGATGAAAGAACACCAACAATACAATTAGCTGTGGGTCTCACTACGCACCCACCCAAGGTATCGATCCAGACCTTCCTTAACCGGCAATGCAATAATTTCAGGAGTTTCATATGTATGCATCGCCCTGATCGTTTTTTCTAGTTCAGAATACCGGGGTTTTGTGGACTTCAGTATCAGTAGAGCTTCCTGTGATTTGACAACCTTTCCCTTCCATCTATATATAGACTGAATCCCCGGGATAACATTCACACAGGCGGCCAGCTTCGCATTCACGACCCCTTCGCCAATCTTTACCGCTTCCTCCTGATTTGCCACCGTAACCAAAATAACAAAAACCTGTGTTGCTGATTTTTTCATAGGGATACTAGGACAGCCTTTCTGGCTCTGTAACCGAATTAAGCAATTTCTGGGCCTACTACGTATACGAGTACGTGGCTATCATGATTAATCAATGGCTTAAGATCTTCTGCTTCTACATCTAACTTCTGTGAGCCTACTTTCAGATCTGAATTGAGTTCTCATAGCCACACAGGAGACAATATGTTGACAAAAATGTACAATTTCTACCATTTCCTCTCTCAATAAATTAGGATGACGCGATATTTATCAGTTCCCCGCTCTCTATATTTTTTAGAAAATGCCAGACTGAGGGGAGCCATCAACTTATTGACAAGCTTTTCATCACTCACATAGTATAATCTTATTAGATACGGAGGTTACCAATGGGCTTTGTCATTTCCCCAAGAGAACTGAAAGCCCGCCTTGATAAGGGCGACAAATTAGTATTGGTTGATGTAAGAGAGGAATGGGAATATTCCCTTGCGAAACTGGACGGCTCAATCCTCATTCCACTCGGAACACTCCCTCAGTCACTCAGTCAGTTGAACCGCGACTCGGAGATCATTGCCATCTGCCACATGGGCATGAGAAGCGCTGATGCGACGAATTTTCTGATCCAACAAGGATTCGCCAATGTGAAGAACTTGGTCGGGGGAATCGACGCCTGGTCAACCCAGGTGGATGGGACCGTCCCTCGATATTAACCCAACCCCACCAATACGCGCACTCCCTTTTTATCTGACCAGTACAGTTGATGCTAGCTCATGCGCTCGCGGAAATAGTCGACGGTACGCTTGAGCCCTTCACTCAGTTCAGTTTTTGGTTCCCAAGACAATTCTTGACGGAGCTTTCCAGAATCGACCACGCTCCGTGCCTGTTCACCACTCTTGGTTGGCCCATGGACTTCCTTGCATGTCGAATTCGTGTGGCTGATTAGGATCCTGAGTAAGTCATTGATTGAGGTTTCTTCCCCGGTTCCAACATTATAGGTCCCTTGAGTTTCCTGACCCATCACCGCAAGATTTGCCTCAACGACATCATCGACATAGATGAAATCCCGCGTTTGCCGTCCGTTCCCATTAACGATCGCTTGCTCGTTATTCAGCAGCTTTTGAATAAAGATCGCAACCACTCCGGCCTCCCCATCAGGATCCTGACGTGGACCATAGACATTGGCATAACGCAGGTTCACCACTTGAAGCCCGCTCACTCGTTGATAGTAAGATAGGTACTGCTCCCCACACAGCTTGCTGATGCCGTAAGGCGACAGAGGCCGAGTGACATGGGACTCGGGAGCAGGATAGATCTCCTGCTCACCGTAGATCGCGCCACCGGAAGAAGAGAACACCACCTTCCGCACACCGTGCCTGACCGCTTGCTGCAACACGTTTAACATCCCAAGGACATTCACCTGGGCATCGAATATTGGATCTTCTACAGATTTACGGACGTCCATCTGTGCGGCAAGATGCATGATAATATTCGGCCGTTCGTTGCGAAACACCCGTTCAAGTCGCCAACTTTGAATGTCCAACTTGCAGAAACGAGCGGCACGATTCAGATTTCTCCGTTTTCCTGTGGACAGGTTATCCACGACAACAACCTCATGCCCTTCCTGAATAAGGCGATCAACCACATGCGACCCGATAAAACCGGCACCTCCAGTCACGAGTACCTTCATGCATGCCCCCATCGCCTATGTGTTCGTGCCATCATCTGTCTACCCGTCTATCCGATCAGGTTGTGATTTCGCATACAAAACCAGCAAGAATCTCCCGGTTCCCTTTTCGCCCTATCACTGGTGAATCGAGCACACCTTTCAACTGAAGCCCCAAATGAGCGGCACAGGCGATGACCTTCTCAGTCACCGCCTCGCGTTGCGCATCATCTCGCACGATTCCCCCTCTTCCCACCTGCCCCTTACCCACTTCAAACTGCGGCTTCACTAATGCCACAACAATTGCGTGATTATTAAGTAGGTGAACAACCGCGGGTAATACCAACGTCAGTGAAATAAAGGACACATCGATCACTGCCAGATCGATCGGCTCAGGCACCGTTGCACGGTCAACATACCGAATGTTGGTCCGTTCGAGCAAGACAACACGAGAATCTTGCCGGAGTGTCCACTCAAACTGCCCATACCCAACGTCGACAGCATAAACGCGGGCGGCTCCTCGCTGCAACAAACAGTCAGTGAACCCGCCGGTCGAACACCCGACGTCCAGACCAATCGTCCCGCGCGGATCAATATGAAAAGCATCAAGCGCCGCAGCCAATTTGTCACCTGATCGACTGACGAACAACGCAGGCTGCACGACCTCAATCCGCGCATCCAGCCGCACCAACTTCGCGGGCTTATCCACCATGATCCCATCAACCGATACTCCCCCCGCCAACACCGTTTTCGCTGCAGCCTCCCTGCTTGAGACCAAACCCTGAACCATCAGCACACGGTCCAGCCGTTCTTTGTGAGGACGAGGGGTGGAGGCCATAGAGACTAGGGAAGCGACGCTTCGGCACGCAGGCAGATACGTGAACCAGGACCAGGAAAGCTAGGAGGACAGTTCATCGGCTTCGTCATCTGGCGTGTAGGCGTGGATTCGTTTTTTGCCGTTCTTATCTTGAACAAGCACTTCTACTTTATGTTCGGCTTCTTCGAGAATCTTGAGACAATTTTTCGAGAGACGAATACCCTCTTCGAAGATCTTGAGCGATTCGTCCAGCGGAAGATCGTTTTTTTCGAGCTCACCAACGATGACTTCCAACCGCGCCATTGCCTGTTCAAATTTCACTGCTGCCACAGCACGCCTCGTTATTAGAGTGTAGAGCCCTCATTATACTCGACGACACCATGATTTCAAACTGATGAATCGTCCAACACACGCGTGACCATGCAACTCAATCGCCCGCTTGCTAATTGAGCTTCCAACTCCTGTCCAACCTCCACATCATGTGCTCGACGAAGAATCCGGCCAGACGGGACCGTGTGAAGGATGCTATAGCCACGCCCAAGAATCGCCAATGGACTCAGGGAATTGAGTTGCGCCAACGCTGCATGGATCCTGTGACGATGCCGTGCCAATATAACCACCATCTGCCCTTCAAGGCGTTTCGAAAATTGCGGGATTGTCACCAGACCTTGCTTGATCGTGAGAATAGGATTGAGACCCGATAGATCGCGCTGCACATCGTGGACCCGTTCACGCCCGGACGTGAACAGCTGTCGAACCATCTCGCGCAATAGATCCACCATATGATCTGTCCGTTGTAACGCGTCCTGGAGGCGAAAGCGTATATCCGTCACCCCTCGAATGCCAGCATCGAGTCGCTGCCGCTCGGAGGTACAATGCCGGAGCATCACTTGTCCTATACGGACCTTCAGCTCCCGCACTCGTTCTATGATCTCATCAAACACCGGAACCACCGCCTCCGCTGCGGCTGACGGTGTTGGCGCTCGGAGATCGGCGACGAAATCGGCCAGCGTCACGTCGATTTCATGACCGACAGCCGAGACCACAGGCACGTGAGAGGCCGCAATGGCACGCACCACGATCTCCTCATTGAAACTCCAGAGGTCTTCCAACGATCCTCCGCCTCTCCCCACAATGATGACATCCACGGAACCCAGTTCATTCAACGCAGTCACCGCCTCGGCAATTTGACGTCCGGCACTCTCCCCCTGAACTTGAACCGGAGCAATAACAATATGGAGTGTTGGCCAGCGTCGCGTCAGGACAGCGAGGATATCCCGAATCGCTGCGCCGGTCGGCGATGTGACGACACCCACCGTGTGAGGAAATGCCGGAATCGACTTTTTTCTTTCCTGATCGAACAGTCCCTCCGACGCGAGTCGTTCTTTTAATTGTTCAAATGCCAACTGCAAGGTGCCGATTCCCTTCGGCTCCACCCTCTCGAGTACGATCTGATATTCTCCTCGTGGTTCGTAGACTGTGAGCCGCCCCCGCACGATAACCTGAAGCCCTTCTTGCAAGGAAAAACACAGCCGGACCGCGCTGGATCGGAAGAGTACTGCGCGAATTTGGCTAGTTTTGTCCTTGAGCGTGCAATAAATATGTCCCGATCCGGGTGCACGAAGATTGGAGAGCTCTCCTTCTAACCAAATGTCGGAGAATTGTTCTTCGATTGAGGTGCGAAGCAGTCCCGTCAACTCCGAAACCGTTAAGATCCGTTTCGGAGGATCAACCTGAGGGGGGGAAGCGGGAAAACCGAAAAGGCTCGTGGGAGACTCTCCTTTATTTATTCGATGATGCGAATTCGCTCGATCGATAGCGCCTTGCCAAGTCGCGCATCAAGTTCGAGCAGTACCGCGCAAAAGACAGAAGGTCCCGAAGCCACCTCAAAACGTCGTGGCATCCCGGTCAGGAACTTTTCAATCGCCAACTCTTTCTTTACACCGATCACCGAATGGAGCGGACCGGTCATCCCGATATCCGTCAGATATGCGGTTCCCTTCGGGAGAATTTGATCATCGGCCGTCTGCACATGCGTATGGGTACCCACCACGGCGACGACCTCTCCGTCCAGATAGTGCCCCATCGCCATTTTCTCGGATGTTGCCTCCGCATGCATGTCTACAATCACGGCAGCCGTTCGCTTCTTCAGCGCGGCCAGTTCCTTTTTAGCGACCTGGAACGGACAGTCCAATGTCGGCATATACGCCCGCCCCATCAGTTGGAGAATGCCAAGCTGCTCCCCGCCGGCCGATTCGACCACCACACTCCCATGACCCGGCACACCATCCGGATAGTTAGCCGGCCGAAGCAGGCGTGGCTCACGAGGAAAGTAATCGAGAATTTCCTTTTTGTCCCACGCATGATTTCCGGTGGTAACAGCCGCGAGGCCGAGGTCGAACAACTCTTCTGCCAACTCCGGCGTGATGCCAAACCCGCCGGCCGCGTTCTCACCATTCCCGATCACAATGTCAATTTGCCGCTGACCCACCAGCCTGGGAATAGCCCTGGCCAATGCTCGACGCCCAGGTTCTCCAAAGATATCGCCGATGAAGAGCACCTTCACTTGGCATACTCCACATACCGACTCTCACGAATCACGGTCACCCTAATCGTGCCGGGATAGGTGAGCTCCTGCTCAATCTTCTTCGCCAGATCTCGGGACAGTTGGAACGACTCGGCATCGGTAATGTCTTCCTGTCGAACGATAACCCGAATCTCTCGGCCCGCTTGGATGGCATAGGCCTTCTGCACCCCTTTGATCGTCGTGGCAAGCGACTCCAGTTTTTCCAGCCGCTTCACATAGGTCTCCAAGGCTTCCCGCCTAGCCCCGGGCCTCGCCGCCGACAATGCTTCTGCCGCAGCAACCAAAACCGATTCGGGACAGATCGGCTCCACCTGTTCGTGATGCCCCGCGATGGCATTCACAATTTTCTCACTTTCGCCGTACTTCTTGGCAATCTCAGCCCCCAGCATGGCATGCGGGCCCTCTTCTTCGTGACTGACGGCTTTCCCGATATCGTGCAGCAGAGCCCCCCTCCTCGCCAACTTTACATCGAGACCAAGCTCCGAAGCCATGATGCCGCAAATGTAGGCGGCTTCACGCGAGTGATAGAGATTGTTTTGTCCATAACTCGTCCGGTACTTCAACCGACCAAGTACCTTGATCAATTCCGGATGAAAGTCCGAAAGTCCCAACTCGAAGATGATTTTCTCCGCCTCGTCATACATGAGCTTATCGATATCGACTTTGACTTTCTCGACAATTTCCTCGATCCGAGTCGGATGGATGCGTCCGTCATGCATCAACCGTTCGAGCGAGACCTTGGCGATCTCGCGACGGAGCGGATCGAAGCCCGACACGATGACGGCTTCAGGCGTCTCATCGATAATCAGGTCGATCCCCGTTGCAGCTTCGATCGCACGGATATTGCGCCCTTCACGCCCGATGATCCGCCCCTTCATCGCGTCATTCGGAATCGGCACGACAGAAATCGTGGATTCGGAGACGTAATCACGCACCACCCGTTGAATCGAGCTGGTGATGATCTCGCGCGCTTCCCGTTCCGCATTCTCCCGGGCCTCTTCTAACGTCCGCTTGGCATGCCCAACGGCTTCGAGCCGCGCCTGGCTTTCCATTTCTTGAATGAGTTGCTTTTTCGCCTCGTCAGCCGTCATCCCCGCAACACGTTCCAACGCCTCACGGTGTTCCTTTTCCACTCGAGCACAGGCCGCCTCCTTCACCACCAACTTCTCCTCCCGCTTCACCAGCTCCAGATCTCGCTTTTGGACCTCACTTTCCCGCTTATCTGCCGTGCTCATCCGTTTATCGAGAGCCTCGTCTCGCAGGACCACACGCTTTTCTGCAACAGCCAGCTCGGCCATTTTGGCCTTCTGCTCCCTCTCAATCTCGGCCTTCGACTGCAGCACAAGGTCTTTAGCTTCCAGCTTGGCTTCCTTGACAATATTGTCAGCCTCACGCTGGGCGTTCTGTACAGCCTGGCGTGCTTGCTCCACTTCCTGCGCCTTCTTCGCGCTGCCCGACGCACGACGAATCAACTCAAAGAGCCCGATTCCGAGCAACGCTCCAACGAATCCTGTCAATAGATACGCAATAATTGAGGTCGAAATTGGACTCACCCCCTTACAGCCGCGAGACGAGAAGAATCCGGCTTCTCAGCCCCGTCTTCATACCAGGTTAGTCAACGGTTCTACGTGAGCAGGAGGCGCAGTGGAAAGATGAGAGAATTAGGAGAGGACAGCCTGAAACGCGGTCTATAGATTACTCCGAGAACGGACTCCACGGGAATGAGTACCTTGCTGGATTGAGATAGCGAGCACATCCTGTGCGGGACAGATCCCGCGAGGTCCATCTGCGTCGGTGCGCACACATCCGCATGAGAGGACTCAGCGCACGAACCGGAAACAGCTGCTGGCCATTTCCGCAAACCGCACTCCCTGGCGGCAACATGAACTCCATGACCTTGCCCAACATCTCCAAGAAGTCATACATGAGGTGGACGAACCCTTGTGCACATTCTAACTGTCTCAATTTCTCCAGCATCAAGAACCTACATCCATTCCGTGGTGACTATATCGTATTCCCGGATCACTGAACCGGTTCGAGCGTTACCTAACCTAATCCCTATGGTAGAATCCACTACGTCCTGACCCATCGATTCACGATAACAAAGGGGGAGGCCCTTTGCAAGGTTAATCTAGCGAAAGAGAGAGATCGGAACCTGTTCTTCTATCGATTCCATAAGCGACTTCATCCGCCGCTCGACATCTGCCTCACCTTGAGCACGCTTCCGTTCGAGATCAAACAATTGATGGGCCAAATTGAGAGCGGTCAGTACGGCGAGCTTGGAGGGAGTCGTCGTATTCATCCCTTCCGCGAGATGCCGCATCTGGCCATCTACAAAGCTCGCAAGGCGACGGATATCGGCCTCGTCCGCCTCACCGCGAATTGCGTATCGTTGGCCATAGATCTCCACGTCAATAGTCTTAGTCAAGAGCCACCTCCTTGCGTTCTTCAAAGCACTCCAACAGTTCAATGTCGCCGAGGACCTTTTCTATACGAGACTTGATATCGACACGCTCTTGCTCCCACCGTCGATTCGAATCATCCTTCTCCGAAAGTCGTTGTCGAACGACCTTTAACTCTTCTTCAACTGCTGCATTCTTTTTTTTCAGCTCTTGCACAAGTTTCACCAAATCTCTAATACGAGCTTCGAGCGCGTCCAGTCGATCGAGCGCCATTCCTCACTGCCCTCCTTAAGCCCCTACAGGTTGTGGTGCACTATAGAAAGTTGTCTAGCCCTTGTCAAGAAATAGCCATCAGGAGGCTTTGTCTAGCCGTATATATTCTCGATAGCTTCGAAGGACACGTTTCACGTACTGGCGCGTCTCCTGATAGGGGATCAATTCGACGAACTCATCCTGACTTCGGCTGCGATGCATCGCAATCCAGCTTCCAACCGCTATTGGCCCTGCATTGTATGAGGCAATCGTATGCATGACATTTCCGGAAAATTGTTCGAGTAACTGTTCGACGTAGTGGACACCAATCCGAATATTAGTCTCTTGATCGAAGAGGTCATCCCGTCCGACCGTGGACAACCCAAGCCGCTGCGCGACATTATTCGCGGTTCCCGGCATTACCTGCATCAGACCAATCGCACCGACCCTCGACACAGCGCGCCAATCATACTGACTCTCTTCTCGTATGATCGCCGCCACCAGATAGGGGTCGACACCGTTCGCACCCTGTCCCTTGATCGTAGGAAGGAGACCGGTCGGATAAGCCACCTTCCACAGCGACGGATCGACGATGCCACCGGTTCGCTCTAATTTATCTCGGAACCTGGCCCTGGCAAGTCGGAGTGCATGGTGGTAGGCACCCACCTCGCTCAACATTGTCGCAACCGCCATGAGGACATCTGGATCCCGGCTATAACGATCAGTCAACCCTGTCAACTCTCGCGTGGCATCCGAGTCCAACCCTAGCGTCCTGAGCTCAATAGCCCGACGGTAGGCTGGTTGCTGCTCGATTTCTACCCTGCTAGACACCAAACGTGTGGTCATGTCACTCGCAGGCGGCGTGGCACCATTCGAGGGGACGGTGGCCGAAATCGATTCGGTCACAACGGACTCCACCAGCGGGAGATTGATCCGTTCGCGTGCCAGCTGACAATAATAGGTGTAGATGTATCGTTGGCAGAGTTGCGCATATACATCACCAGCATTAGGCTGCTGGCTCAATTCGGCCGCGCGCGCCATCCAATATAACGCCTGCGGCTCAAAATCACTGTCGTGCTGTTCGGCGAGCAGGCGCAGCTCTTCACCGGCCTCACGATAGCGCGTCGTACGGTAATACACCCAGCCCGCACGCCACCGTGCCTCGGCTCGCTGAGACGCAGGCTCTCCGAGCTTTACCACCTGCCGGTACCGCACGATCGCATCGTCAAAGCGGCCCTGATCTTCCAACCAAATCCCCGCGAACAAAGTGATCTGGCCCTTTTGTTCCGCAGAAAGCGAAGAGGTAGGCAGGGTACGGGCAAGGTCCAATAACTTATCTCCCTGTCCTTGTCGAAGATAGACGCGGGCGAGCCAGACCGATGCCTCCGTGGACGCCGCCGTCCCACCCTCTTTTACCAGCGCGTAGAACGTCTCTCGGGCTTGGTCATACAGTTTCAGGCGGACCTGCGCGATACCGAGTTTCAGCTTGACCTCGGCGCGTCGAGGAGACTTTGGATCAGTGGCAAGAAACTTTCGGAATTCCTCGATTGCCTCGGCATGAAAGGATTGTCCAAGATAGACCTGAGCCCGGGCAAGCCGATCACTTGACTGAACCACCCAAGGCTCGCCCCCAAGATTTGAGGCCAGTAGTGCTTCCGCCTCCTTCGCTTCTGCACTGTACGCAAATCGGACCCAGAGCTGATTCAGGGTTTCGCGACCTTTTGGTATGTTGTTGTCTCGTAGTTGGCAGGCGGCTCGCCGAAGCAATGCCTGGGACGTTCCTGGATCCTTATCATCCAACTCCATCGCTTTTGCAAACCACGCCGTCGCTTCTGGACAACTCGACGCTTGATACCACGCTTCCCCTGCTCGATACGCGGCCTTGGCCAACAAATAAGAGTCAGGTACCGCCTGCGGAATGCTTTCGAATAGGTCCGCCGCCTGTTTGGCATCTCCGAGGTTCAACAACGCCTCCCCAGTCCATAATCGGATATAGTCATTCAACACCGGAAAGTCTCGCTGGGATGTGCGGAGAAATTGAATCGCCACGGCAGGATTCCGTTCAAGGAGCAACACTCCGGACAATAATCCTGCCCGCTTAGCCCAGAGTGTGGCGGGGAATCGCTCCATCAGCCGTTGTAACCGATTCACCTTGAGCAACAACACTTGTTCCTTATTGAGGGCCGTGCCAAGCCGCTCCTTCGGCAGCGCAGCGGCCTGAAAGCATTCTTCTGCCGTCTCACATGCCTCTCCGTCACTCAACATCGACGGAGAGGAAGGACCGGCTGACGATTGGTCGGAGAACAGAGTAAACGCACAGAGGCCAATCGACGTCGCGAAGAGCAGATTTCGTAGAACCTGTTGATATAGATAGGCGCGCACCCGTCATCTCCCACTAGATCTATATCATATATAGCAGTGTCCCCCCTCTGTTGCCAGCAGAGCCGCACGAGCCTTCTACCTTGTTCCACTTTTTGAGGCTATGATACGCTCGTCTTATGCGGCACGAAAACAACACCCTTCCATCATCCACATCTCGCACGAACCTCCTATCTCTTGATGAAGTAGAAATGGGCCGGCTCGTGCACCGATTCGGATGGCCCCGCTACCGAACCGGTCAAATTCTACGGTGGCTCTATCAACATCGAGCCAAAGACATCAACGAAATGACGGACCTCGGCCAAGCGGAACGAACAGCGCTGGCTTCACTGGCAATCATTCCACGGGCCGCAAGCTGCACGCTTTTCCGGTCGATCGATCACACGAGAAAGTTAGTGCTCACGCTCAATGACGGTCTCACCGTCGAAACGGTGCTGATTCCCGAGGAAGACCGCCTCACCCTCTGTGTGTCGACGCAGGTCGGCTGTACACTGGACTGTGGATTCTGTCTGACCGGCACGATGGGATTGAAACGTAACTTAAAGGCATATGAAATCATGGAGCAGGTGCTGACCACCCAGGATCGCCTCGACTCCGGAGAGCGGATCACTAACCTCGTCTTTATGGGGATGGGCGAACCCTTGGCCAACATGGAGGCCTTGTCAGAGGCCATTCGACGACTTACCAACAAATCGTGGGGGCTCGGATGGTCGCCGAGACGCATCACGGTCTCGACCGCAGGCCTGGCGGCACGATTGAAAGATATCGCACCACTCGGCGTCAATGTGGCCATCTCACTGAATGCGACAACGGATGACCAGCGTGCCAGTCTGATGCCGGCCGTCAATGGTATTGCCTCACTCAAAACATTACTCGCGGCCTGCCGCCGTTATCCCTTGCCGCCGACCCGACGACTCACTTTCGAGTACGTGCTGCTCGCCGGGGTGAACGATCAGGCCGACGACGCGCGCCGACTCACCAAACTTGTCCGAGGGATCGCGTGCAAAATCAATCTGATTCCATTCAATCAATTTCCTGGAAGCTCTTTTGGCCGTCCATCGGAAGACGACATTGCAGCGTTTCAAGCCATCGTGCGACAGGCAGGCCTCGATGTCTTTGTCCGCAAGAGCCGGGGGCGAGACGTCCTCGGCGCCTGCGGCCAATTGGGCAATCTCTCACCAGAATACGGCGAACATGCCTTGACACAAATCGAATCCCGTTGCTAGCATGCAGAGTGCTTGCCGCCCAAACATGACCTGGCTGTATTCTCAACACATCACGAGGCACATAGGCTGCTTGATTGCCGCAAGCAGTCTTGCCTTCGTGTTCTTCGCATCGCCCGCTGTTGCCGCGGAACCGCGTGAGTTTATCCTCTCCAATGGGATGAAAGTCCTGTTAGTCGAAGTTCCCAAAGCCCCGGTTGCCACCGTCCAAGTGTGGTACAAAGTCGGCTCTCGCAACGAAGTCATGGGCCGTGCGGGCTTATCCCACATGCTTGAACATATGATGTTCAAGGGCACTGCGAAATATCCCAAAGGAGCGTTTTCCCGCCTCATCCGCAAGAACGGCGGAACGGACAACGCCTTCACCAGCCAGGACTTTACCGCCTACTTCGAAAATCTCGCAGCCGACCGTGTCGAACTGGCCCTGGAGCTCGAGGCCGATCGTATGCAGGGACTCATACTCGACATGAGTGAGTTGATAACGGAGCGAGAAGTAGTGAAGGAAGAACGACGTCTTCGCACGGAAGACGACCCACAGGGTGCGCTCGTCGAGGCGCTCTTCGCCCAGGCCTATCTCAGCCATCCATACCATTGGCCGGTGATCGGCTGGTTCAGTGATCTGGATGCGATGACCCTGGATGACCTGCAACGACACTACGACACCTATTATTCACCCAACAATGCGACCCTCGTCGTGGTGGGCGACATTAAGGCAGACAGCCTTCTTCCCAGGATTAAGCATCTGTTCGAGCCGATTCCACGGGGCCCCGAACCCAAACAGATTGCCACCATGGAATCGGAACAAAAAGGTGAGCGCCGCTTCCTCCTCAAGCGAGATGCGCAAGTCCCGTTCGTCATGATGGGCTATCGTGTGCCGAATTTTACGAGCGAAGATTCGTACGCGCTCGACATTTTGGATTCGATTCTGTCACATGGGAAGAGCTCGCGTCTGTACCAAAGCCTCGTGTATGAGCAAAAGTCATCACTTGCAGTCGGAGCAGAATACAGCTTGCTGCAGACCGATCCAGGCCTCTTCTACTTCTATGCCCTCGTGAGCCCCGGCCAGAAACCGGAGACGGTCGAAGAAGCCCTCCATCGAGAGATCAAACGTCTTCAGACCGATGCACCGACAGAACAAGAACTCCAACGGGCAAAGAACCAGGTCGAAGCGACCCATGTCTTCGAACAGGACTCCAACTTCCGGCGTGCGATGTTGCTTGGACAGGCTGAATCCGTCGGTGCCGGCTGGCGGAAGATCGACCAGTTTGTCGAACGGATTCGGGCGGTGACGCTCAAGGACATTCAGCGTGTCGCCCGCCAATACCTGACGGAAGACAATCGCACCGTCGGCACATTGATTCCCGTGCCTCCCAAACAACCAGAGGCGCCCTCTGCTGCCGCGCAACAGGTAGGGCCTTAATAATTGCCTAAGAGGAAGCCATTGTCGATTACGCTTCAACGACATGTGATTCTGACCCTTATGATGGGATGCTGTGTCTTCCTTTTTTTAGGAAGCGGTCCCAGTGTGGCGGCAGACATCGCGCCAACGAAATTTGTGACTGCAAACGGCATCACCGTGCTCGTCCTTGAGCAACATTTCCTCCCTATCGTTGAGATCCACGCGCTGATCAAGACCGGCTCCGCGCAAGATCCTCCCGACAAAGCAGGACTCGCAAACCTTGTGGCCAGTCTCCTGGACGAAGGAACGACCACGCGCACGTCGAAACAGCTGGCGGAGCAAATTGATTTCGTCGGGGGGGCTCTGGAAGCCAAAGCCTCAGAGGATTTCACCACCGCCTCAGCCCGCGTACTCAAGAAAGACATCGACCTCGGCTTTACCCTGCTTGCGGACATGCTGCAACACCCCGCGTTTTATAAGCAGGAGTTTGAACGGATTCGCACCCAACTGCTGGGAGAAATGGCAAGTGACAACGACGACCCTGGCCTTATCGCTATGAAGGCATTCAATCAGCTCGTCTTCCATGGACATCCCTACCGTTGGTCCGTCAATGGAACGGAGGAAACTCTCCACAAGATCACTCTGGCTGACGTGCAGGCCTTCTATGGACGAGAGTATTCTCCTTCCCAAACCCTACTGACCATCGTCGGCGATATTACACTTGAGCAAGCCACTGCGCTGACACAAACCCATTTTGGAGCCTGGAAAAAAGGTGCCGCGACAACACGCACCATGAAATCCCCCTCACCAGTCGAACGGAGAACGGTCCAGCTCATCGAGAAGGATCTCACCCAATCTACCATCGTACTTGGTCATGGGGGCATTCCGCGCACTCACCCGGATTTCTATCCAGTCACAGTGATGAATTACATCCTGGGGGCTGGTGGGTTTTCCTCGCGCTTAATGGATTCGATTCGCGACAAGCAAGGGTTGGCCTATGGGATCATGAGCCACTTCGATGCCCGGCTGATGCCGGGTTCATTCTGGGTCAACCTCCAAACCAAGACGGAGACAACGAATCAGGCCATCACCGGCGTCCTGTCCGAAATCAAATCCATTCGTGATGCACCCGTGTCCGACCAGGAGTTGGCTGAGGCCAAATCTTACTTGATCGGCAGCTTCCCGCTACGATTTGATTCCACCGCGAAGCTTGCGAAAGTGCTTGCACAAGTGGAATTCTATGGCCTGGGATTCGAATACTTTTCGGAATACCAAAAATGGGTAGACCGAGTGACTAAGGAAGACGTGCAGCGCGTTGCCAAACAATATCTGGACCCCAAACGATATGCCTTAGTCGTGGTGGGCAACATCGCCAAAGCGAAGGTCAAACGTTAGCAGGCTGCTCAAAAAGTCGGCCAGCTTCGTTCGCTGTGGCTTGACTGGGAAGGGCGTCTTGGCGCGCCAGGGTTGGGCGGGGGAGAAAGCTGCTTTCTTGAGCACCCTGCGAAAGTTTTTTGTTTAAGTCAGACGGGCGAATTATCAAGGCGTGGCTAGGCAGCCGTGCGCAACTCGAAGGGCAGGAATTCATGACAACCGACTCCCTGCATAGTAAGCTCAATACACTCCGCCAGGTGATCTCGGACATGCAGTCCGTCCTGGTCGCTTTCTCCGGCGGGATTGACAGCACCATAGTCTTAAAAATCGCCCATGAACAACTCGGTGAACATGCGATCGCCGTCACTGCTGTCTCACCGACATTCCCCACAATTGAACTCGAGGCCGCAAAGCAGGTCGCATTAGAGATCGGCGCGCGGCATGAACTGGCTCATACCGATCAACTTGAAGTTCCAGCCTTTGTCCAGAACGATGCCACCCGTTGCTTCCATTGCAAGACCGATCTCTATCAATTGCTGGATGGACTGCGCGAACCGCGCGCAAGCCGGTGGATTGTGGACGGGACGAATCTCGACGATCTCGGAGACGATCGGCCAGGAATCAAAGCAGCACGCGAGTGGGGTGTTCGAAGTCCGTTGGTCGAAGCGTCTCTCTCGAAATCCGATGTGCGCGCACTCGCCCAGACCTTGGGACTCTCAAATTGGGATAAGCCGGCTGCCGCCTGCCTTTCTTCCAGAATTCCTCGTGGCACACCAATCACGATTGAGAGTCTGCGTCGCGTGGAACTGGCTGAAGAGATTCTACAGGCTGAGGGATTTCGGCATGTGCGCGTACGGGAGCACGGAGAGATGGCGCGAATCGAGGTCGGCGCTGAGGAGTTTTCTCGGTTGAATCAGCCCGACCTTCGCGCGCGCCTCAGCGCCGGCCTCCGCAAAGCAGGGTTTCGTTTCGTCTGTGTGGATTTGGAAGGATACAGGCCGGGCGGGGTCAGCCTAGGCTGACCCCGCCCGGCCTGTATCCTTCCAAATCCACACAGACGAAACGAAACCCTGCTTTGCGGAGGCC
>DATEPD010000282.1:0-4862 GCA_035273365.1 Nitrospiraceae bacterium
TGAACCGGCTGAGAAGGATCTGTATGACCTTGAGCCGGAAGAAGCGGCAAAAATCCGCACGTTACCTGGCAGTCTTGATGAATCCTTGCGCAACCTCGAACAGGACCATCAATTTCTGCTCAAGGGTGGAGTTTTCAGTAAAGATCTGATCGAGGCATGGATCCGCTATAAACGCAACAAGGAAGTCGATGCCATGCGGTTACGGCCTCATCCGTATGAGTATGTCCTGTATTACGATGTCTAAGCTTTTCATGTAGGCTGAGGTTGAGGTCAAGGTTGAGCGAAAGCCCAACGTTCTTCATCTCGGCCTTGGCCTCAGCCTTAACCTTCCAATAGTGCTTCGGTAAGGTTTTAAAAAAGCAGATGATAGGGCGTCCGTCTCTCGCGACCGGGAGACGGACGCTTTTTTATTGCGCGTGATGAGAGCGAGTGAGGGCGAGACAAGCACGACAAGCGCGATTTGTCCGAAAAACCTAACACTTCTGGCCCTTTCTAGTCTCGCTAGTCTCGCGCGTCCCGCCAGTCTCGCTTAGAGGCCGCCGAACTTTTGTGCGAAAAATTCACGAGTGGTCTGCATGTGGTGCGCGACATCGGCCTGTAAATGGCGCGCGCAGGCCCGCCAGTCGTCTGTCGTGTAGCCGACTCGGCGGGCGAGACTGACAAACTCTTCTGAATCGAGCGGAGGGAGGACAAGATCCTTGGCGTTCCCCCGAACCATGCGTAAGCCGTCAATCAGGATACGGGTGAAGATGTAGGCTTTCCGGAGCGTCTCTCCATCGGTACGCGAGACCAACCCTTCTTTGACCAGCGCAGCGAGCGCCTGCAAGGTATTCGGCGTATGCAAGCTTGGGTGGTCATGACCATGTATGAGTTGCAGGTATTGCACGGCATATTCGATGTCGATGAGTCCTCCAGCGCTATATTTAAGATTCACCTGGCCCGGTTTGACCATTTGTCTGAGCTGTTGTCTCCGGAGCTCCACAGCCCCGGGAATATCCCAGGGATCTTTTCCGTAGACGAAGGAGTCCCGATGCGCTTCCATCTGTCGGCCCAATGACACATCGCCGACAATATGCCGGAGTTTGATGAGGGCTTGCCGTTCGAACGGCGCGGCGGATCCGGTCGGACTACAGTAGTCACGGCCTGCCTCGAATACATTGGCCAGCGAGCTCTTGCCTCCGTGGGGGCGCAATCGTACATCGAGATGAAAGATGCCTTCCTGTTTTGCCTCGATCCACTGAAGGAGTTCTTGGACGAGCCGCTCAAAATATTCCGAGTTCTCCAATTTCGTCTTGCCGTTCGTGGAGCCCTCCCCGCCGTACACGAACAAGAGTTCGATATCCGACGCATAGCCGAGTTCCCGTCCGCCGAATTTGCCCAGCGCCAGTACAGCAAAGGGACAGGGCTTCCGGTTTCGAAGGAGAGGGCGGCCATAGAGCCGGCCCAACTTCGTCTGGCAATCGACAACGCTACGGGCCATGATGACTTCGGCGAGTTGCGTGAGGGCCAGGGAAAAATCGGTTAAGCTGGGCGACGCATCGACGATATGTTTCATGTCGATCCGGAACAGCTCGTTGTCTTTAAACCGATTCAAGGCCTCCTTTCGCGCTTCGTCTGTTTTGGCGCGAGCGACCGCACGGTCGAGTTCTTTCCGGAGGGTCGCCTGTGGCTTGATCAGGGGCGCATCCCGGTATTGAGTGAGCAGTGGAAGGAGATTGTTATGTTGGCGGCGCAGAAAGTCTTCCCACAGGAAGTCGCTGGCCCCGAGGAGCCGTGCGAGGAGGGGAAAGGTTTTCTTGTCGCTGATGAAGTCGAGGGATTTGTTTTTACCCTTCTTGCCCGTTTCCGCGACGATAAGATCGAGAAAGTGGTCGAAGGATGCCAGCGCCTTGGCCGGGTCGGAAGCCCAGGTTAAGGCATGCGTAAACTGTTTGATGAGCACGGCAGTCAGGCGCAGCTGCTGTTGATCGGCGGGGTTCAGCAGCTTCTGCCCATCGCGATTCCTGACATAGAAACGATCACGCAGTTTGACGCCGTCGCATTCGATCTGGGCCTTGGTAATGTAAATGTTGCGCATGGCCAGCGCATTCGCCAGCGCATAGAGGAAAGCCGGGGTATCATCCGATTGGATGTCCATGATCGTATCGGTCGGTGATTGGCTATTGTCGAACGTGATCTGCACCATATGGAGCAGGCCGGTAAAGGCGCTTCGATTCTTGTCCAATCGTTCGACGAGCCGGCGGTTGACGTACTGGCGCGCCTCCTCAAATCGGCCGGCATCCAGCAGTTGAATGATCTCCGTGACCGTCTGTTGGAGAGCCTGGTGCTGTGATGGGGGAAAGCCGGTGCGCTCTATGGGATGCACGAGGAAGACATCGACGATTTTCTTGCGGCTCAGGCCGGGCCGGCCTTTAGGCCGACGGGTCGCCGAGGGAGCCTCCCGGCGTAGCAGTGGGGAGGGCAAGGCCTCTACAAAAGTATAGACCTGTCCTTCTTCGATATTAAGCCCGAAGGCCGAGAGCACACCACAGATGGCGGAAAATTCCGAGAAGTAATCATAGGCGACGATGCTGATTTCCGATCGCCCCGCCGGTTTGTCGAGTACGGATAATTCGCAAGGGTGGTCCGGCGTGAGCCGACTGGCAAGCTGAATATGGTGGGCGACGGTTTCGGGTTGGAACCGCTCGAAGTACTCGGGGTCCATCCGTGAGACAAAGTCTCGGAGCACCTCATCATCGACATCCTGACAAAGGGAAGCCAGGGTCTTGATGATCGACTCGCGTGATCCAAGCCCATCCGTCATGGCGGGAGTATAGCCGAAGCGGGGTTCGTTGTACCAGCGACGACGTATTAGTATAATGCCCGCCTATGACAGATGATCCCAAGAAGGAAGTGCCGCGCTATTGTGCCCTTCCGAAGTTCGAGTGGGCGTCTCGACCAGATCCAACCCCTATCCTGTTAGCGTCCGGGCTGGAACCGGCCCAACTGGAAGCGATTCTCCAGCCCTACGGACTGCATCGTCTTCGGGATGCTGATGCGAATCTGCAGTCGATGGCGGGCGATCCACACCAGCGGCGACAGTTAGCAGACATCTTGCCCGCGTTGCTGGAGGCGATTGGGCGGACCGCCGACCCGGATCAGGCGTTGAACCACTGGGAACGTTGGCTTGCGAGCGGAGTCAGTCGGTCGGCCGTCTTGGAGTATCTGCGCAGTGCTCCTCGCATGTTGGATCTCGTGTGCGCGATTTTCGGGAACAGCGATTCGCTCGCCTTCACCCTCGTCCGTGATCCGCTGCTCTTATACTGGCTGGCCCAACAGAATGTGTTGTCCACCGCGCCGAACAAGGCGGGGATGGAGCGTACGATTCGGCAAAGTCTGGAGGGTGTAACCGCGACTGAACTCAAGTTGGACCTGCTCAGACGATTCCGGCATCGAGAGATGCTGCGCATCGGCGTGCGTGATCTCGTGCGGCAAGCCGATGTGGTGGAAACCACCGCATCCCTCTCCGACCTGGCGTCGGTTCTCATCGATGCCGCCTATCGCATTGTGGACGCGGATCTACGGGCCCGGTACGGCATTCCCATGCACAAGAATCGGCAGGGGCGGTGGGTGGAGACCGGCTTCACGGTCATTGCCATGGGAAAGCTGGGGGGACACGAGCTCAATTACAGCTCCGACGTGGACGTGCTCTATATCTGCGAATCCCATGAGGGAGGAACCAGGCCGGCTGGGTCAGCACATACAAAGGCGAAGGGCCCCAAGCGGCGCAGGCTGTCCAATGAAGAGTATTTTGAAATTCTCGCGCGTGAACTCACAAAAGCGCTGACCGAACAGACCCATGAAGGGTACGTCTATCGTGTGGACCTTCGCTTGCGCGCGGAAGGTTCGGTCGGGCAACTCACTCGCTCGCTCGACGACTATGCGAAGTACTATCGGACCAGAGGGCAGGTGTGGGAACGATTGGCCCTGCTGAAGGCCTGGCCCATCGCCGGGTCGAAGGAGGTCGGGAGATCGTTCATCAAGATGGTGAGGCCCTTTGTGCTGGCGCCCACCTCGAAAGGTTTGGATGTCGAACAGGGGCTCGCGATCGTGGAAGAGGTCCGATCGGTTAAGGAGCGGATCGATGCGAAGATGGCGGAGCGCGGGCATGAGCAGCGTAATGTCAAACTCGGTATCGGTGGAATTAGAGAAATCGAATTTCTCGTCCAAACGATTCAGGTGCTGGCTGGCCGGCGATTGCCGGGGGTTTTAGGCCGGGGGACCCTTGATTCGTTGGCGCGACTTCAGAAGGCCGGGATTCTGTCAGGAAGGCAACAGGTCTCTCTGACCCGTGCCTACAAGTTTCTCAGAGACGTGGAGCACAAACTCCAAATGGTGCACGATCTACAAACCCATGCGCTTCCGGATCAGCAGAGAGAATTAGAACGCTGCGCAATCCGCATGGGGTATGACAGAGATGATCGACCGATCGCGCTCAAGCAATTTCAGGTCGACCTAGCCGCCCATACGACCGTCGTGCACAGCATCTTTCAGTCGGTCTTCGAAACTCCGAAAACTTCGGCGATCCTCAAAAAAACATTCCGGCTGATCGCACAAAAGCCGGCGAAATAGTCCTTGGCTGGACTTGCTATCTTGAATGTGTAGAGAAGCGAAACTCTGGCATGCCAACAGTATTTCTCCGCAGTCTGCTAGACGACTGCACGAAACCGCGAAACAGCCTGACAAGTGAACCGTCAGAAGGAGATGAGCGTCAGGCTCCTAGTCGGCATATCGCAGATCGCGGTCACTTGAGAGTGACAGATATGCTTCTCCCCATTGATGCGTGCTCTCGAGATTCCACGCTTCCTCGATTGCGATCGGCT
>DATEPD010000283.1:0-2862 GCA_035273365.1 Nitrospiraceae bacterium
GATCGCTCGCTTCGTCATCCATCGACCTATAATTGATCTTTCTGCCATTGATAAATGACTGACTTCCCAAGAATTACAGACGAACCGAAAGGCTTCTCCCAATTTAAGAGCGTACTGTCCTCCTCGGAACGTGTTTGAAAAGAGACCGGAGATTGATCCGGTCGTTGACGAGATTCTTCCGGTGGAACGGGCCCCTGTGTCTCGCGTGCGCTGCCCTCCTCAGAAGAAGCCATGACACGAACTTCGGCCAGGCATTGGCCCGCCATGATCAGCGTAAGCGCAAAAGTTCCAGAGAGGAGAAAACCTTGCGGCCACAGACGGTGAAAGCCTGAACCGTTCATCTTTTTAATCTAGTTGGTCGTTTCACCGATGTGACATCGACTCATGGAGCGTATGAAATAGATAGCAGTTGTCGCGAAGCCCGATACTAGGAACATCCCTAGCAGGACTGCCGTCATGCTCGGCCAGAATGGCAAATGGACCTTTGTGCGTTACTGGCAGATGAATTCACAGCTGAACCCCGTCTCGGATCAAATGGTGCAAGGATTCGGGGTGAGAATGCGCCTCAATCGCTGCACAGCACCGATCCCCTGCCGGAAGTTTGTAGGCGATCTCCTACACCAAAAATGGGTGAGGGTCGATTGACCCCTCTCACTCTACGCTCCATGGTCATCTCTCGCTCAACTAAGGGAGGAAATGTGTTATTCCCATCGCGACCTTCTCAGCAGGAACAAGAGTGGTCTCGTCGGAGGGAACGGCAATTCGCGATCCTACTGTACTTGTCCGTGAACGGTCCCTCCCATTGGAGTGATATCTATACTCATCTTGAACAATTTGAGAACGGTGCCGTGCTCACTCATGCGTTGCGATATCTGTCCTGGACAAAGTCCATTATGATTGCCAACGGTACCACCACCATCACCGCCCGAGGTATAGAGCAACTCAAGCGCGAGGATAGCCAACGAGCTGCCCGCTAACCTTCTCGTTCAAAGGAGCATTGTATGGATCATTCACTCCCCGGTCTCATCTGGGTGCTCACGCGCCTGCAATTGCAGAATGAGGCGCTTATTGCTCTGCTGGGAAAGGAGCGGCCTGGACTGAAGAAACGTATGGAAGAAGAGCTGGAGAATCTTCAGGAAAGTCCGAGGGCAGCCGAAGTCTATGCGGAGAAAAAGCGCGAGATTGAACAGGCCGCAGACGGTATTTGGCTATTGCAACAAGGTATTTCCGATATAAGCCCGCCACCAGAGACGCCGTAATACTCTGGCTACATTTCCTGAATGGCAGTTGCCGATTCCGACTCTTTGGCTCGCCGAGAAGTTCGTCTTTCTCGATGCTAAGCTCGAAGCAGATCTGCACCCTCAAGGGGCCGTTCCCCTCACTGCGGTTGTTGACCAACACACGGACTTCTCGGCATAGCCAATTGCACCACTTGCACAAGCTATCTACCGAACAGCTGGACGGTCACCTTTACCTGGATCGATGGTGCTTCCATCCGAGAGCGGATCGGTGCCTCCTCCCTGTCTTGTCCTATTCGATTCAGGGTTTGTCGGCGTGCCACCCGAATTTTGCTGCATCCGCAAGTTGCTGCCAGAGGCCGAATTGGATTGTGCCTCCGTCCTGGAGCTTGGGTGTCCTTGTCCTCTCGCATTCCGTTTCTCAAATTCTTCTCTGGCCTTTATTGTGTCGGCTTTCAGCTTCGCATCGTCAACTTTCTCGTCTTCACCTTTCTTGGGTGTCGAGTCGCCTTTTATCATATCTTGATTACCCTGAGAGCCTCGGTCATCCGATGGATGTGTTTCGGCTGACGGATGCGCGGCATACGCACAGGGCACACCGAGATAAAAGACCAAAGCAGCGATGGCACAGACAACTTTTGTAGTTGGTATCATCTCAATCCTCCAGCGTGATGTCACATTGTTCATCGCTAAGAAATGCGCAATCGGGTTCGTAGGCACCATGTGTTCATTGATCATGTATTTCTCCTGCGCATCCGCTATGTTTGCGTCTTTCTCTACTGAGAACGCGACATCGATCATCAGGGATGTTCAACGTTGAGGATCTTGAGTTGCACAACGACCGGCTTCCCCGCCAGCGGATGATTGTAATCCAACACCGCTCTCGTCTCTGACACTTCCGCCACAGTGGCCAGTTCGCCATGGTCATTCTCTAGGACATCTCCTTCTTTCGCTCCAAACGGTAATACGCTTTTGGGGACATTTACTTTTTTGCTGTCATCATGAGGACCAAATGCTTCTTCCGGTCCCAACACGACCTTCTTTTCCTCTCCCAGCTTCATCCCACCGACTTCTTGCTCCACTGCAGGAAGGACCTCATGCCGGCCCTGAATAAACTCGCTCACCATCCCATAGTCGATTGGAGCCAAGCCAGGAGCGAGAATTACATATTGGACGGTGACTTTCGATCCCTCTACGATCTGGGGGCTCAACGTCTCTGACGATTGAGCAGACAAATTGGCCCAAGATCCGGATATGGACATTATGCAAGCGAGACTTATGACACTTGCTCCGATTACATATCCCTTCATCTGAGCCTCCTTTCCAAACAAAAGAGTCATTTCTAAACATTGAGCAAAGGGGATACCAACTTTCAATGGAGAATGAGAATTTGTCTTTTCAAACAGATAGGGTAGGCACATGAATGAGAAGAATTATGTGGTACGCCACAATGTCCCCGCTGATTCAATTGAAAGAGTCAAAGCTTTGTTTTTTAGTAGTCTTTTTAGCAGCGACAAATTATCTGATGCTGAGCAGATTGTCCGACGTGATTCTAGAGGAACCCCCTTGGTGCCTGCTTTCTGATGTCACTAGGTAAGCACCTAGGGTGTAAAGCATCGTTCCG
>DATEPD010000284.1:0-4819 GCA_035273365.1 Nitrospiraceae bacterium
TTTTTACTTCCGTGCGGTTTCTCATGATCTTGAGGGGGAGCAAACTGGACGGATAAGTGCAATCCTAGTGCCATTATTGTCTTCGCAGAACATTTGAATATCATTGATTTGTAAAGCATTATTCGACCAATTCGTCTCCTCTTCCTCGTTCTCTCTTCAAAAATGAACAGGCCCGCCAATAATTACCGTGAAGAGAGTCTCTTCGAGGAAACTCGAAGCAAATAATACGCTGACACTTCATGGTCGGAGTCCCAAGAAGCCTGAACCAAGAACAGCGATAGGCAAGTCCGGTCGCCTAATCATGTAATCCCTGATGCGAATCGGTGGTGCACTAGCAGCCATGTACCAGACTCGCGTGTCTGGTTGTGTCAATGACGAGCCTTGTGGTACCGTTCTCCACTCCCTTTTTCATGATCCATGTGGTCCGAGGGATGATTGGTCTCCCGGCGTATATTGTTTGGAAATTATGGATTTCTCCCCTTTCGGACAATTGAGTTGGATCAGACAAGTCTCTCTTGTCTGTCTGCTGCTAGCGCTGAGCGGAATTTTGTTTCCTCTCCCCCTGCGGGCAGAATCTGGGGGAAACTCCACTGGACGAGTCTCCCTTGACTTCAATGATGTCGAACTCTCTGTTTTTGTTCGCTTCATCAGTGAGTTGACTGGTAAAAACTTTGTCTTAGACGATTTCGTCAAGAAGGCCGGAGGGAAAATCAGCGTCTATTCCCCTACCAAGGTCACGCCTGACCAAGCGTACAGCATGTTCGTGGCAGCTCTCGAAGTTAGTCGTCTGGCTGTCGTCATAAAAGGGAGTGTCCATCAAATTGTGGCGATGGGGGATCTTCCTCCTGAACGAGGGGCATTCGTCTACAAACTGAAACACGCCAATGCGACCGATCTTGCCGCCATCCTGACCAATCTCGTCGCCCGATCTCAGACCGTCGCCCAGACAGCACCAGGTACTCGCCCACCGTTCAGGCCCTTGAGCGAATTTGAAGCCCCTGTTCAGGTCTTTGCGGACAAGGCCACAAACTCGATCATTGTCAGTTCGACAAAAAGCGCTTACACGAAGTTGCAGTCCGTCATTCGAGACTTGGACACGCGTCGGAATCAGGTCTTCGTCGAAGCGGTCATCTTGGAGGTGCAGGTTGATCGGCTCAGACAAATCGGGAGCGATCCTATCCAGGTCATAGGTTCAGGCAGGAGCGGTTCACTCCAAGGGATTGGTGGATTCAATCGCGCGCCAGAGGATTTGGCAACCATCGCTCAGGCCATTACTGGGACTGCTGCCGGCGCGACAAGCGGAGGGGCTGTGTCGGTGCTCAACACGGTGAACGTGCGCGCATTCTTACAACTGTTGCTGAGCCTCACAGACACCAACGTCCTATCGACACCTCAAGTACTCGCTGCAGATAACCAAAAGGCCAAAATTGTCGTGGGCGAAAATCGGCCGTTCCCTACGGGTCAGGCCCAGGGAATCACGGGCGGGACCCTTGTCACGATCGAGCGAAAGGATGTCGGCGTCACACTGGAAATCACCCCGCAGGTTCTGGAGAACGACCTGATCCGATTGGAGATCAAGCAGGAAATTACCGCGATTGCGGAGAATGTCGCACAAACGATTGGAAGCGGAACGGCCAGCATCCCGGTCGGACCCACCACGACTAAACGGTCGATGGAGACGACCACCATTGCCAAAGACCAACAGACGATCGTCGTTGGCGGGTTGGTGCGGGATAACATCATCATAAGCGAGCGAAAGGTTCCGCTTCTGGGCGATATCCCGTTCTTGGGTTGGCTGTTCAAATTCCAAAGCCGACAAATCGAGAAGCTCAACCTGCTCGTATTCCTGACTCCAACTCTCGTGAAGGATGAGGTAGACATCGTGGAGTTGAATGCCCGCAAATCAGCAGAATTGGGGACGCTGCAACGCGAAAATCGGATTGAGGAACCCACCAGACTCAAGCAAGATGTCTTCGAAAAACTCGAACGCCCGAATGGAATTCCGCGCCCCCTTCCAAATACTATAGATCCATCCGCTCCGGTCCAGCCCCCCGTGCGACCTGAGTAATGACTCTTATCAATCGCGTCGGCCTTCGCTGCCTTTGACCGTTCCTCTCACAGATCCACCCCCCGCACTGTCATCTCCCCTGCCCCTCACGAATGACCGATATTCGAGAGGCAGCAGGCAGCGCGTCATATACCTCTGTCGTACAAATTATGACAGTGTTGTTGGTCTCAATCCGACAAGAAAATTCTCCTTCGTCTGATGGGGCTTCGATAACGATCCGACTATCTATAAGACCGCATAGACGAGCAATGAACAGACCTCATATCGACATGGCAAACTCCTCAATACCTCCTCGAGACAACCAGACCAGTCAACCGAGAGTTCCGTTCATCCCCAAAGAAGGCGAGATGATGGTACAGGGGTATGACTCCAGCGTTGACTCCGTCATTTACCACGAAGTGACCAGACTCGTATTCTGCCCTCTCGACGAGCTGGCTCAGCGATTACCGGCCTATTCGTGGGCACAAGTGTTCGCGGCGGTGGATCGGCTCAGCCGGCAAGGCACGCTGAGGCTCAGTCGTACAAGTCGTTTCAGCTATCTCCTATCCGTGTGTTCAGGTTCGCCTCTCCCCGGTCTTCGTGAGACCGGAGGACCCAGGCGTTGTATGGACGGGGCGGCTGATTGAAACTTTGCCGGAAGGTGGACGTTCAGAAGCGAGGGAGGGATGAAGTGAGATGCCTAAGGGAATCGCGTAGGAATTAATTCCTGCATAAATTGTGGCGGGTGCGGCACGTATGGGACGCACATCATGTTATACGAATTATTCATGCTGTGGATTGTTGGTAGCATCACAGCGATTGCGGCGAGCATGGTGCTTGGTGGCTTATTGTGTCTGTGGTGTTCCTTCAGAGCTAAGTAAGCTTGCATAACATCCGCGTCTTCTTTCCGCGGTCTGCTCCCCTATTTTCCATACAGAGCAAACGCCTAAAGACCAAGTTTTGCTTTTATCCCTTCTTGATCGCAACCGCGCTCGCCTCGGCTTGAATCTTATCGACGATTTCTTTGGCAGCCTCCAACGCACGTATGGTTGCATCAAGTCCTGTTATGTGAATGGTGTAATTTTTGATCAGCGTCTCGGGCCCAGCGTATTTAAAATCCGCGAATCCCACGTCCACCTCAAGGAAGATGGCACCACACTTCGGCACTGACTGTTTATATTCCTGCATCATCAAGGAGGACCTCGCGGGCTGGAATTCGACGATGCCCGGCTTCAGTCTTGGACAACCGACGAAACTCGTGGCGGGGGTGGGTTTATACAATGTTCCACTGCTGTCGTAGCGCCAGCGATAGATGCCGGGGGAGCCCGGTTGCATCTCGGTGGGAGTCCCGTATTTCTCTACGAGTGTCTTCGCAAAAGCGGCAACAGTCGGTCTTTTGCTGGCCGGTAGATACTCAGTCCGATTGAGCAACACGATTCCCCCTTCTCCAGGAATCGGTCCAAAGAATATGGTCACTACATCACCCGAGTTCTCAGTCGCGGGAATTCTTATGTCACTAATCGCACCGGATATCTGGGCGACATATTTCGTATGTGGCACAGGCTGCGGAGCCTGTCCAGGAAGAGTAAATGTCAACGTGTTCGAGCTCTCAGTATAACTGTCAAAGGGCCTATTCGGGGATTTGGTCGATGATCCGAAACCATGTGACTTGAATCTCTGTCGGGCCTGATCAGGCGTCATGCCGATGCGCAAACCAATCACGTCCGGGCCCGATCCGCCACTCCCGACCGATCTCGATCCGCTTTTGCTTGTCGCCGCACTGGCAGCCGGAGGATCGATTGTCGACGACCTTTTGTCTGAGGAATGACGAATGTTGGCCGATGCTAGCTTTTGGCTATGCGGTTTCCCGCTGCCTGACACGTCCACGACTGCCCCAGGTGCGGATGCCTTAGACGAACCCGATGGCTTAGGGGCCGTAAGATTGGCGCGACGAGGAGACACGTGGCCAGGCTTGGTGTCCTTGTGTTGTTCCATAGCACCAGTAGACTGATGTGGCTGTTGCTGGAGATGAATTCCCGAGAGGTAGATCCCGCGTTTTATTGCAATCTGACCTGGGACCGCTTGACCGCGAGAATCCATCGTCATAATCCCAATTTCTCCACGCAGCGAGAAATTCAGGTCTGCTGGGGCTTCTCCATTTTTGTAAAACGAGATGGTTCCCTGCGTTTCTTCATTTGGATCTATCGACACTGGTGTATTGGTGCCGCCAAGACCCATGCTATCTCCCGTAGTCCATTTTTTCCCGCTGCTGTCTGTCAGAGAAGTGGGCCCGATCAAAGCGATGTAGAGCCTGTGCCCGGTTCGGTTCATGAGCGACAAACGAACATCGGCTTGTGTCTCATGGTTGAGCAACTGTATCTCTGTCACATTCACACAAAACTCCGGCGTTCCGCTGGAGGACACTCCTGTCGGATGGCAGGGCCTCACCGGCTGAATAGCTTGCGTTGGCTGGATAATCCCCTGGGCTTTCTGCTCTTTTGTGCACGACACAAGCCCCGCTCCAACTGTCACGACAATGCATACTTGCAACAACCAACAGGTGTTAATGATCGAGTTTCTTTGCAGAAGACCGTTGAGCTGTGTATCCATGTGACGCCTCTCCTCTAAGGCCGATGAGTGGTTTCGCTCCTATCGTTCAACACAAAGAGACGTCGTACGTCAATAACTGGGCCGTCGTTGGCGGCGGAAACAAGGAAGTCAGTCGCGTAGGAAGGAATCAGGAAGCACGAGAGCATAGGAACATCCGCGTGC
>DATEPD010000285.1:0-4360 GCA_035273365.1 Nitrospiraceae bacterium
TTTTCATTCCAAAAGTTTCCCCATAGGAGAGATGAACCGTGTAGGACACTGACGAGCATAAAAACGTCAACAAAAAGTAGCCTGGCGCATTTTTCCCCCTCCCCCATCCGTATGGATAGGCGACGTGTAATCGACTGATTCCAAGTCATGCATAGCACCGCGATCCCTGGTTCCCCTCTGTAGAGAGGCCAGTTTGGGTGTGATACGATGCGCCCATGAAATCGGCTGTAGGGCTGCTGTGGGCGCTGCTTTCCATTCTCGGTGCTGTCGCATTTGCGATCGTAGCCGGCTTTCTTGCTCCAGATGAAAAAGTCAACGGTCTGTGGCTCGTGGTGGCCGCGGCCTGTATCTATGTGCTGGCCTATCGCTTCTATGGGCGGTGGCTAGCCAAGCAGGTCCTCGAGTTGAACAATCAGCGCATCACGCCAGCGGTCCGTCTGAACGATGGCGTCAACTTTCACCCCACCAATAAGGCCGTGCTGTTTGGCCACCACTTCGCGGCTATTGCCGGCGCGGGCCCGTTGCTGGGACCTGTGCTCGCCGCCCAATTCGGTTTCCTTCCCGGCTTCCTCTGGCTTGTGATCGGGGCGGTATTGGCGGGGGCGGTGCAGGATTTTATTGTCCTCGTGGCCTCAATGCGGCGCAATGGCCGATCGCTTCCTGAAATTGCACACGACGAACTTGGGGTGATCACTGGCACGGCTACGGCGGTCGCCGTGCTGTTCATCGTCGTGGTCGCGCTGGCCGGGTTGGGTTTCGCGGTGGTGAATGCGCTGTACCAGAATGCTTGGGGTACATTTACCATCGCGATGACGATCCCCATTGGTCTGATTATGGGATGGTATCTTCAGAAAGTTCGGCCTGGCGCGGTCGCGTGGGTGTCTGTGATCGGGGTGGCGCTTCTGATTACCGCGGTGCTGTGTGGTCGGGTGGTGGGGCAATCGTCATTTGCCTCCTGGTTCCAATATGAGCGATCGACACTTGTCTGGCTGCTCGCAGGGTACGGATTCATCGCGTCGGTCCTCCCAGGGTGGATGCTGCTGGTGCCGCGCGGGTACCTGTCCACCTTTATGAAGCTCGGCGTCGTGTTGTTGCTCGCCGCCGGGGTCGTCCTCATGGCTCCCACGATCCAAATGCCACGGGTGACGGCATTCATGGACGGCGGAGGGCCAATCATCCCGGGTAGGCTCTTTCCCTTTCTCTTCATTACTATTGCCTGCGGGGCGGTCTCGGGATTTCACTCGTTGGTATCCTCGGGAACCACGCCGAAGATGATCGAACAGGAGTCACAAGCGGTGGTCGGATATGCCGCAATGTTGCTGGAAAGTTTCGTTGGCGTGATGGCATTGATTGCCGCTTCGGTTTTGATTCCTGGAGACTATTTAGCCATCAATACACATCTCTCAGCGGATGCACTTGCCTCCCTGGGTTTTGCTCCCTCACACATTGCGGAGTTATCCCGGCTCGTCGAAGTCGATGTGGCCGGGAGGCCGGGAGGCGCAGTGTCACTCGCCGTCGGCATGGCATCAATTTTTTCAGCCTTGCCCGGCATGGCGGGCCTTATGGCCTATTGGTACCAGTTCGCGCTGGTCTTCGAAGCGCTATTTATTTTAACGACGATCGATACAGGAACGCGCGTGGCGCGCTACCTGGTTCAAGAGATGGCCGGGCGGGTCTATGCGCCATTTCGCCGGATGAACTGGTGGCCGGGAGTGTTCTTGAGCAGTGTCCTCATCGTAGGATCCTGGGCCTATTTGATCGCGACCGGGAGCATTTCCACGATCTGGCCTATGTTCGGGGCGGCCAATCAATTGCTCGGGACGTTGGCACTCTCAATTGGAACGACCGTCTTGATCAAGATGAGGAAAACGTCGTATCTCTGGGTGACAGGAGCCCCCATGTTGTTCGTGGGCGCCATTACCTTGACCGGATCCTACGAAATGTTCTGGACGTTTCTGGCGCAGGCGGCGACGATGACGGGCGGGGATTCGATTGCTCTGTATGTAGATGCATTCCTTGTCGTCGTGGTTGCAATGCTGGGTGTCATCGTTCTCAGTGACAGTGTGAAGCAGTGGTATGGATACATCATCTTGAAACGTCCATTCACGAGCAGCGAAGTGGTCGTGATGGCAGGCAGTGGGTCGGCGGGACGGTTACAGACGGCGATAGCACGCGAGGAGAATCGGTTCTCTCTGCCCCCTGAAGGTGGTTGCTGCTAGATACCGATTATGAGGAGGTGATCGTGGCTGAGCAGTTTTCGTTCGATGTCGTATCGGAAGTGAATATGCAAGAACTCCGGAACGTTGTTGACCAGGCGACAAAGGAGATAAAGCAACGGTTCGATTTCAAAGACTCAAAGACGGAGTTGACGTTGAAGGAGAAAGAAAAAGAACTCGTGATCGTGTCGGATGACGACTACAAGTTGAATGCGGTGACGGACATTGTAAAGGCCAAATGTACCAAACGAGGGGTGTCACTGAAGGCATTCACCTATGGCCCCATCGAGCCGGCCCTGGGAGGGACGGTCCGGCAGGTGGCAAAGATACAGAGCGGGATTGTCTCCGAAAAAGCGAAGGAAATCACAAAGACGGTCAAGGAGTCAAAATTAAAAGTACAGGCGCAGATTCAAGGTGAGCAGCTTCGCGTGCTCGGGAAGAGCAAGGATGAACTGCAAGCGACCATGACATTGCTCAAAGGGAAAGATTTCGGCATCGACTTGCAATTTACTAATTACCGATAGAGCTTTTGCGCCCGCTTCATGACACGTCTTCTCCTTCTCCTCTTCCTGCTTGTCGTTGTCACTGGCTGCAACCGCAGTGATCCCATCGTCGTCCTGCAACTCCATCCGACCAATCCAGACATCATGTACATCGCCACCAATGATTACATTTTTAAAACGCGTGATGGCGGCCAGACCTGGGCAAATCTCTCAAAAGGAATGAGCCACTCACGCGTGATCGCCATGGCCATCGATCCTGTCTATCCGGCAACCGTGTATGCCGGCACAAAAGGCGACGCGGTGTTCAAGAGTCATGATGGCGGGCAGCGCTGGATTTCTCTACGATCGGGTCTGGACGATGTCACGATCACGTCAGTCGTGAACCAGTTCCTGTTCGACCCGACGGATAGCAATCATCTCTTCATCGCCACGACGATGGGTGTGTTTGAGACCAAGAATGGCGGGGAGAGTTGGATAAAAAAGATGGCAGGCATGAGGGACGTCCTTATGGTTGTCACGCTCGGCCTGGATCCAGTGCGGACATCGATTCTCTATGCGGGAACAAGCGGGGGTGTCTACAAGACTACCGATCAGGGCGGACATTGGGAACAGGTGAACAATGGATTGGTCCCCCCCGACATGGTGAAGACGTCGCGCGCATTGAATGTGAGTGCCATCTTTGTGGATCCTTTTGAGCCGGATACCGTGTACGCCGCGACATTAAGCGGATTATATAAAACGATCGATGCCGCCAGGTCGTGGAAGCGGATTGGGGAATCTCTCCAGGACCAGATGATCATTTCCATGGTCCTGGATCGAACGCAAAAAGATTTCATCTATCTGGTAGGCCGCGATGGGGTGCATCGCAGCAAGGACGGTGGCGCAACTTGGGCTTCTCTTAATAACGGACTTACGACGACCAATGTGCGAACGATAGCCCAGAGTCCAATCGATCCTAAACTGTTTTATGCAGGCACCAATGGAAGTGGGCTGTACCGTAGCGATGATGCCGGGGAGACGTGGATGCCGATGCCTGCGATCAAGGAGGCCGATAAGTAGCCTCAGGCTATCGCCGCCTACCGTTAAGCTCGGAGTCTCCGATTGACGGGCCGATGCCTCTCCGTTGGATACCGGATGAGCCATCGGTGTTTTCAACGCGATCAATCTCAAGGCCAGTGGTATTGGGAATGGCCGTGTCTTGCAATTCAGTGCCCGGTCGCTGAGGAAGTTGACTGTCTTGTATCGCCTCGCCTCTGCGCGGGCGAAGCGATTGTCCGACGTTGCTATTGGGAGACACGGAGTATCCGATGTCGGCACCAAATTTAGAATTTAACTTCGTGTCCTCGATGTCGTCTCCAAAACGTGAGCGCAGGGTAGTGTCTTTGATATCCATGCCGGTTGGTGCTGACGAGGGTGGTGTTATTGATTTAAATTCTTTTTTGATCGCATCTTCTTCGTCTTGAAGGTGACGCTTTATGCGACCGCTTGTTTCATATTCCACTCCGGTCAAACTTTGCTGAGAGCCAGCTAAGTTTTCCAACCGCTGCTTTAACCTCAACAGATCTTCCCGCGCGCCTGCTATAGCGTCGACGGTTCCGCTTTTGACGCCGAACCCGGCCGCATTAAAAATACCTTTCTCCT
>DATEPD010000286.1:0-17787 GCA_035273365.1 Nitrospiraceae bacterium
CGCCGCACACATTGTCCCGGCATACGGTCCCGAACCATCTCGGGGAAACCGCGCTCACGAGGCTTGTAAAGCGGCGGTTCAGTCCAGGTAATCGTCTCGATACTGGTCTCAACATCTGTGGACACGCTTAGATCGTGAACAATACGGGCATGCAACCACGGATGATGTCCACACGTGATACCCCCACTGAACTGCCGCTCGGGACGATAGGGGTTCCTGGCTGCGCGCGCAGCGTATGCCGCAAGTTCAGAGGCAGTTGAATTACGCTTCGCATACAGGAACTCAACGATGCCAGCGACACGCTCGCTAGAGTAACGTGGGCTAAGGATTGCGGCAACTTCGTCAGCGACAGCCGCTGCATCCGCCATCCAGTCCCAAGTAATCAGCCAGGCTTTCATACAATTCCATTTCTCTGTCCGACATAGTTGATGTGCTGCTTCACCGGCGTGGTTAGGAGATGTTCGTATTCACGGACTGCTATATATAGCAGCCTAACTAGACAAGTCTGCTGCAGCCTTTCATGCAGCATGGAAAGACGGTCTAGCAATCCATTGAGCGCAAGTCTACTGCAAAGCCCAATTTGTATCTAGGGCGCACTATCAGAATAGTCCCCCTTAAGCTCGCTCGATATCTCTTCAGGGATGGGGGCTGATTGATCTTCCACTGCGCGCGTTCAACGAGGGCCTTCTGAGGCCGCGCGTTGCGCGAGCACAGAAGATCAATCAGCCTCTATCCCGTTTCTGCTCCTGGATCCACTCGTATTTTTCCCTCCCTCCCCGTACTCCTTAAAAAGGGTGGCCTGGTTGCTCCTCGATTGCGCGCGTCGAACGAGCACATTCCTATCGTGCGCGTTCCGCGAGCAGGAGGACGACCAGGCTACCCTGCCTCGCTCTTGACGGGCCTTTCCACCGGCTTCTATAATCACCTCACTTTTCTTGTACAACCGGCTGATTCAGCTCACAAAATGGTAGAATTTACGCACTTCAACGAGTCGGGGCGGGCACGTATGGTCGACGTGAGTGCGAAAGACTTGACCGAGCGGGTTGCGACGGCTCAAGCTACAGTCTTTCTCCAGCCTGAAACCCTTGAAAAGATTCAACGGGGAAAAATCGCCAAGGGGGATGTCTTATCCGTCGCACAGGTTGCCGGCGTGATGGGAGCCAAGAAGACTCCGGATCTTATCCCGATGTGCCATCCGATTCTCCTCACCAGTGTCGACATCTCATTCAAAGAAGAATCTCAGCCGAATCGCGAAGGTCGTTGTTCGATCACCATTGTGGCGACGGCTAAGACGACTGGGCCGACCGGAGTGGAGATGGAAGCGATGACCGCAGCGTCAGTGGCGGCGCTCACCATCTACGATATGTGCAAAGCCATCGATCGTGGGATGAGCTTCAGCGACATGTGTCTTGTCACGAAGTCCGGCGGGAAGTCGGGTACATACAAAAGGAGCTAACGCAGACTCATGGTGACGATCCGACTCTTCGGCATGACCAAGTCACTGGCAGGGAATCAAGATTCCCTCTCTCTGGCATTGGGGAATGGTCGAAGAGTAAAAGATTTGGTTGAGCTTTTAAATACTGGATATCCGATGATCGGAGAGTTGATCAAAAAGAAAAAAGTCCTGGTGTCAGTGAATCAGGAGATTGCCCACGAGGAGACGGAAATTCGAGACGGTGATGAAATAGCGCTGTTACCTCCTTTTGCCGGTGGAATGAATGACACCGATGAAGATGCCCAATTTGTTCGTGTACAACGGGATGATTTCTCCGTCGATGCGGAAATCAATCGGGTGCGAAGCCGGTCGAAGCGTATCGGCGGTATTTCGATATTTCTTGGGACGGCGCGTGATCGCTCCAAAGGGCGCGATGTTGACAGTATCACGTTCGAGCACTACGAAGGAATGGCGCAGAAGACGCTCCGTGAGATTCGCGAGCGGGCGTTGAAGGACTTTGACATCATCGAGGTCGCGATCCTCCACCGGTATGGTGAAATCGGTATTGGCGACAACATCGTGTTGATTGTCGTGGGGGCTGAGCACAGGGCCGAAGCGTTCCGTGCCTGCAAGTGGGCGATCGATGAATTGAAGCAGATCACGCCGATCTGGAAACTCGAGCATACGCCGGAAGGTGAAGTGTGGGTGGAGGAACACCCGTAGGGGATATGGAACCTATGGGAAGGTCCCAATGTGTAATGTTCAATGTTGAATGTTCAATGGTTGAGGGGCTCGAATAGCATGGGAGTTAAACATGTAACATCGAGCAATCAACATTTGGGCCGACGGAGGGTAAGGTACTCGTGACACGTGAATTGCCGAAAGATGTGATACCTGTTGCCGTGGTCGATACCTATGATCGTCCGCTCAGGAGTCTGCGTTTGTCCGTGACGGATCGATGCAATCTCCGTTGTAAGTATTGTATGCCGGAGGAAGACTATGTCTGGCTGCCACGCAAGGATGTGCTAACCCATGAAGAAATGGCAGGCCTGACCAGCTATTTCACCGACCTCGGCGTGGATCGCGTGCGGCTGACCGGTGGAGAGCCGTTGCTTCGACGCAATTTGCCTCAGCTGATTCGGTTGTTGCTCCAAAACCGGCAAGTGACGGATATTGCGCTCACGACGAATGGGATTCTTCTGGCAGACCAGGCTGAGGCGCTGTATGAAGCAGGGCTCCACCGTGTCACGGTGAGTCTCGATACGCTGAGACCGGAACGATTTCGCCAACTGACCCGCCGTGATGAGTATGCCCGCGTCATGGAAGGAATTGAGTCGGTGGTCCGTGCCGGATTCACCGGTTTGAAACTGGATACAGTGGCGATTCGAGGTTTCAATGACGATGAGTTGATCGCGCTGATCGAATTTGGCAAGCAGATACAGGCAGAGGTTCGGTTTATCGAATATATGGATGTCGGTGGTGCGAATGACTGGTCTCAACAGCAAGTGCTTTCCCGAGCCGCCATGCTCACGCTGCTGAGCCGGCACTATGGGGCAATTGAGCCGATGCCAGAGCGGGGCGCGGCGCCGGCTCAGCGATATCTATTGCCGGATGGGACAACCTTCGGGATTATTCCCTCGACGACCACGCCGTTCTGTGCGACGTGCGATCGTAGCCGGGTGACCTCCGACGGCATGTGGTACCACTGTCTGTATGCCACGACGGGAACGGATCTGCGAACGCCCCTCCGCGCCGGTGCGTCCGCGGACGAGATGCGGGCCTTGCTCCGGGCCGGCTGGGAAGGTCGTAGAGATCGAGGGGCCGAAGAGCGCAAGGCGCTTGAACGGGACGGGTTGCGTACCGGGGGGCTCATCGGTATCGAAAAACTTCGTGAAAATCCACATCTCGAAATGCACGCTCGGGGCGGCTGACGTCCCATCTTGCCGCCGACACCACAGGGCCGATTCTTGTTGATACCCGCATGCTGGACACTGAATTTCTTACCGTATTAGGACTTGGGTTGGTGCTCGGGCTCCGTCACGCGTTGGATACGGACCATCTGGCTGCCGTATCCACGGTGCTCGCGCAGAGGCCTTCGCTCCGCGCCTCCGGCATGATTGGGTTTAGCTGGGGGCTCGGACATACGGTGGTGTTGTTGCTGGTTGGGGCGGTGGTATTAGTGCTCCGCGTACCGATTCCTGAACCCTTCGCGTTGGCGGCCGAGTTCGGGGTTGGCGCGATGCTCGTGTTCCTCGGGGGGATGCTAGCGGCGCGATTGGTGCGAGAACGTTGGCATGTGCATACGCACGACCATGACGGTGAACAGCACGTGCATCTGCATAGTCATGCGCTGGTCGAGGATCACGGACATGGACATTGGTGGCGTGACTCCATTCGACCATTCTGTATCGGCATGGCGCATGGTCTGGCCGGGTCGGCGGCCCTGTTGTTGATCGTGCTGTCCTCTGCGCAATCGGTGTCGGCGGGGCTTGTGTATATCGCCGTGTTCGGACTTGGTTCGATCGTGGGAATGATGCTGGTCGGGATCGCCGTGAGCCTGCCTGTCTTGTGGTCGGTGACCCTCGGACGCCCAGTCTTTCTCGCAGTCCAAGGGCTGGCAAGTCTTGGGAGCGTTGCCGTCGGACTCACGATGATGTTCCACATCGCCTTGGCCAGCCCATACGTTTGACGTTCGAACTCTCGTTTCTCAATGGCAAATCTACGTGCGTCATGAGGGCGGCTGTGGTAATCTGCCGTCCTTAGACTCCAGTAGGCCGCGGAAATTCGATGTTCGCGCCGAGAGCTTCGAGGATCCAGACGTATAGCACAAGAGGAGAACTTTCCTCCAAGATGCTCTAGAGGGCCAGACGTGTTCAGCGCCTGGTGATTGAGTCCTATGTCGGACTAAGAGGAGCACACAATGGCCTGGTTTAAAAAACAGAAAACAACCGAGCCTGAGCTTCCGAAGCGATCCAAGATTTCGGAAGGGATGTGGTTGAAATGCAATCACTGCCGAGAGATCGTCTATCGCAAAGAAGTCGAACGCAATAATAAGGTCTGTCCGAAGTGCGATTACCATTTCCCGATTTCTGTCATGGAGCGCATCGCGCTCTTGGTCGATCTCGGGACGTTCAAAGAGTGGGATGCGGAGCTCAGCCCTCAAGATCCGCTGAATTTTCAGGACACGAAATCGTACAAAGATCGTGTCAAGGCGCATCAGGGGAAGACCGGCCGAAAAGATGCCATGGTGATCGGCGAAGGGATGATGAATGGTCGTCGTGTGGTGCTCTGTGTGTTCGACTTCAGTTTTATGGGCGGCAGCATGGGATCGGTCGTCGGGGAAAAGATGTGCCGGGCGATCGATCGCGCACTGGAGGCAAGGTTGCCGGTTATTTTGGTCACGACGTCCGGAGGAGCCCGGATGCAAGAGGGGATTCTCTCCCTGATGCAGATGGCCAAGACGTCTGCCGCTGTCGCCAAACTGGGGGAGGCCAAGCTTCCATTTATTTGCCTGTTAGCCGACCCGACCTTCGGGGGCGTCACCGCCAGTATCGCCATGCTGGGCGATGTCATTTTGGCCGAACCAAAAGCACTGATCGGGTTTGCCGGCCCCCGCGTGATCGAACAGACGATTAAACAGCAGCTGCCGGATCAGTTTCAGCGAGCGGAATTTCTCTTGGAGCATGGCATGGTCGACATGATTGTGGAGCGCAAACAGCTGAAGGAAACCCTTAGCACTCTTGTTGCCCATTTTTGAGCCGGGTCCATTATGACGTCTATGATGATGGCATCCGATCCTTTCATGCGTGGAACGTGTACTTGTGCGGACTTCCCGATAATCCACGAGGCGCCAGCGTGCCTTCTACGCGTGCGACAAATCTCGATTAACCGCGGTGTCGATGACCTCGCCATGAGATGCATAAAGAATTCTAGCTAGCGCTCTTCCCGCCTGGTTACCCATGATTTATTCCTCTGCTGTGGCCTATTTGTATCGTCTGCAAAAGCACGGAATTAAATTGGGCCTTGCGACGATGACAGAGTTGATGATCCGACTCGGGATGCCACAGACCCGGTACCGTACACTGCATATCGCCGGCACGAATGGGAAGGGGTCTACCGCGGCCATGGCCGCTGCTATGTTGCAGGCAGCCGGGTATCGCGTAGGACTCTATACCTCGCCTCATCTCGTGGAGTTCCGAGAACGAATCCGCGTAAATGGCGAGATGATTGCTGAATTGCAGGTGGCGCAGTTGACCGAACAATTACAAGTACTCTGCCAGCCGGATCTTTCGCCGACGTTCTTCGAATATACGACGGCGATGGCGTTTCAACACTTTGCCGATTCAGGGGTCGATGTGGCCGTGTTGGAGGTTGGATTGGGAGGAAGATTCGATGCCACCAACGTGGTCACGCCCTTGGCCTGTGCGATCACCACAATTTCTCTTGACCATCAGGAGTATTTGGGAACCACAATCTCGTCGATTGCGTTCGAGAAGGCCGGCATTATCAAGCCGGGGGTACCGGTGATAGTGGGACGGCTTGACGATGATGCGTGGAGGACAATCGAACAGGTGGCAAAGGAGCGACAGGTCCCGGTGTTTCGTCTGGATGAGGATTTTCGCACAGAGGGAGAGAGTCCCCGGCAATTTTCCTATCGCGGCCTGGATATGGAATATGACGGACTAACATGTGGCCTGGAGGGTCGCCATCAACTTGATAACGCTGCCTGTGCGCTGGCGCTCTTAGGGGCGGCGGTACCTCATGGGATAACTGTCGCAGCCGAGGCGGTACGAGCGGGGTTGCGCGCGGTCAACTGGGCCGGGCGATTGGAAGTGCTCGATCGTGGTCCGACGATTCTGCTGGATGGCGCGCATAATCCTGCTGCCGCAAGGGCCTTGGCCGACTACCTCATGTGTTTCGACCGGCCTTTCCGACCCCACCCTTTCGTTCTCGTCCTTGGAATGATGCGGGATAAGGACCATCGAGGCTTTGTCGAACCGCTGAGGAGCCTTGTTGATGAGGTGGTGTTGACGCAGGCGGATTTCCCTCGCGCGGCAACTGCCCTAGAACTCCGAGCTTCGCTCGAAGGTCTACTGCCTCACCCGCATATCGTGCCATCCCTCAGTGATGCGATGACGCTGGCCAAACAGCTGGCGACACCGGACGGGTTGGTCTGTGTTACAGGATCGCTCATGCTTGTGGGGGGGTGCAAGGCATGGTTTCGTGGCTGTGAGCTTTCGCCGCTTCGGGGCTGACATGGCAGGCATCGCGATGCGGCTGTGGATGTGCCTGGTCGGTTGGCTGATGCTGGGGATGGTGCTTCCACTCACAGGGGGTGCTGTAGGCAACGGAGGAAGTTCCGAGGCGACGACCGCATCCACCGGTGGGATGCCGCTCGATATCACTGCAGAACGAATCGATTATCTACAGGAACAGGAAATCTACGAAGCTGATGGCTCGGTGGTCGTCAACCAGGGCACCCTGCGTCTGACGGCTGATCACATGACCATCCAGGCGTTGCCTGGCATATTGATAGCCACGGGCCATGTCCGGCTCACCGATCCCAAAGCCGATCTCGCGACCGAACGGTTGGAACTGAACGTGAATACCGAGGCTGGGGTGGTCACGCACGGACGGGTATATCTCAAGGCCACAAATACTTTGGTGGAGGGGCGTCTTCTGCAGCGGTTTTCAGAGGAACACTATCGGGTGAAAGAGGGCCAGTTTACAAACTGCGATGCGCAGGAAGGTGAGACGCCAGCCTGGCGATTTAGGTTCAAGGATCTTGACCTGAATGTCGGTGACAACGTGGCATTTAAGGGAGGATGGCTCTGCGTAAATGATGTTCCGGTGATTCCTATTCCCACGATGACCTATCCCCTCTCAAAGCGGCACAGTGGCTTTCTCATTCCCAATGTCGGGTACGACAATCGTTTCGGCATGCGTCTCCAAGAAAGCTTCTTTTGGGCCATTAATCCTAGTCAGGACTTGACAATCTCTCCCGTGTATTACAGCAGCCTCGGCTATGGGAGCGATTTCCAATATCGCTATGTGCTGAACCGGCAGTCGAGGGGACAATGGTTTGTCAGCGCCCTACAGCAGACAGAGTTGCCGAATGTGTCCGGTGTGAGCCAGACGGGACAAGATGCGAGGCAAGCTCGGGGTCTGATCACAGGAACGCATACACAGCAATTTACGCCTGACCTCTCACTTCGTGTGCGAGCGAATTTGGTGACCGACCCGAGTTATCTGCAACAGTTGAGCAACTCGGGAGTGCAGCGAGCCCTTCCCAGCAGCGAGTCGAATCTCCTGGCAAGGCAACGTCTGCCCTACGGAAACATGTACCTGCTTGGTCAATACTTGCAGCCCTTGCAATTGGGAGGAGCGGATACGTTTCAGCGCCTGCCGGAAATCGGGTACACTCTGCCGAATCTTTCACTGTTCAATTCTCCGGTCTTGTTGGGTACGGATACCAACTTCGTGAATTTTTATCGTGATCAGGGATTTGCCCAGAATCGAGTCGATGTTCTGCCGGGACTGTCGACCGATGTTCTGGATTTCGGCCACATCGTGGGCCTGACCCCCCAAGTGAAAGTGCGCGAGGTGTACTACACGCGAGGGGTGCAAAGTGCCGAGAGCCAGCATCGCGAAACTTTTTGGGCAGCGCTTGAAGCGACATCGAAGTTGAGCCGTCGCTTCGGAACGAGCGAAGGCAACAGTCTACTTCATACTGTTGAGCCCAGCGTTATGTATGAATATGTTCCGCAGACGAATCAGTCACAGCTGACTCAGATCGATCAGGTCGATGATCTACCGAAGAAAAACTTGCTGACCTATGCGATCCGCAGCCGGCTCTTGGAACAGGCTGGCAGCAGCAGTTTCAATTGGCTGGATTTCACGATGGCCCAGAGCTATCACGTGGGCGCTGTGCAAACCAGAGCGCGAGATTTTACGCCCGGCATTTCCCCTTTGTTCGGGTCGACAACGCAACCGTTGCAGCCGGCGACAGTGGCTATTGAAGGGAAGAAATTTTCGGACCTTTGGATGCGAGTCGTAATTGGGAATACGACTCCTCAGTTCACGCCGGCTCAGTTATCGGATCCATTGTTTCTTGGTCAAGCGATTGGGGGTGCCTACGGTCCGCTACCTGCCATCAACCAGTATTTGACCGTCGATGCATTTTTCGATCCCTACCAATCGTCGGTCAGTCAGTTCAACACCAATTTCCGGGTTCAGCAGTCCAACTATTGGTATCTCGAAGTCGGTCAGCGCTTCACGCACGATGGGAATCGTGTACGTCGCGGGGACGTATGGAATCCAATTTCGTTCAATGAGGTCTATGCTCCGACCCCTGAGATTCAATTTGTGACAGCGGGAGGAGCGTTTCGTATGCCGTGGGGCTGGACGGTCGGCGCAAAGGGTTATTACGATGTGAAGAACGGCAGGAGCCCGGAGTACGATGTCGTCGGCCTTTACCAGAATCCGTGCAAATGTTGGTCGCTGGGAGTCTACTATTTACAGTTTCCCGATCGCGCTCAATACAATTTCATGTTGAGCCTGACGGGACTCGGCTGGACAGAGAATTTCGGCACAGCCGTGGTTCGAAATATCCTCAGTCCGCTACTGATCGGGGAAAAAGGTCTGCCTTGGGCAGTACCGGGAGGACCCTATGGCAGGCCGCAATCGGACATACCTCAGCCAGGGATGGACGGGAGTGGACGATAAACAGATGGTCAGGAAGAAGGGCTCGAGTGGTGCTCAGTTGTGGGTTGGTTCTCTTTGCGGTATCTCTGCGGGTTCGCTGTGGAGTCCTCCTCCGGCGTGTTCCCCTGGTCATGTCATGTCCCGGTCGGGGGGGATTTGACTCCTCGAAGAGGGCTGGTATACGATGCCGCAGATTTGAGTTTTTATTACGCACTCAGCGAAGGAGGAATGCGACGTGGCAGGTGATGCACTGAAGGTCGAAGACGCAACGTGGGACGCAGACGTCATAAAGGCCTCTGAACTCGTGATGGTTGACTTCTGGGCCGTCTGGTGCGGTCCTTGCCAAATGGTCGCTCCGATCGTCGAGGAACTGGCCAAGGAGTACACCGGGAAGGTAAAGGTACGTAAACTCAATACCGATGAGAATCCTGAAGTTGCAGGCCGCTATCAGGTCATGAGCATCCCGACGATCCTGTTTTTCAAGAACGGTCAAGTCGTGGAGAAACTGGTTGGGGCGCGACCGAAGCGGCAGTTCAAGGAAATGATCGATTCGCTGCTGGCACAACCAGCTGGCTCAGCCTAAGAATTATAGCCACCTGCTGCAATGCTCGCCGAGTTGCGCATTGTCAATTTCGCGCTCATTGAGCAACTCAGTCTCCAATTCCAGTCCGGATTTATCGTCCTGACCGGGGAGACAGGGGCCGGTAAATCCCTCCTCATTGATGCCATCGCCTTGCTCGTCGGCGGACGGGCCTCGTCCGATCAGATCCGATCAGGAGAAGCCGAGGCTCAGCTTGAAGCCGCCTTCCACCTCCCAGACACCCATCCACTCCTTCAACGACTTCGGCTACACGAAATCATTGGTCAGAACGAATCTGAGGTGATTCTTCGACGCGTGTTTTCCCGATCGGGTCGCCACCGAGTATACGTCAACGGTAACCTGTGCCCTCAGCGTGTCCTCGAAGAACTGGGGGGTACCCTTGTCGACATCCACGGACAGCATGAGCAGCAATCGTTGTTGGCGACCGCCAAACAATTGGATGCTCTCGATGCGTTCGGGCGCCTCCGTGAGCTACGCGGGAAGTACGAACAGACCTACCAACGATGGAGAGAACTCTCTGCCCAATGGGACGCCTTGCAGAGTGACCTCGTCGATCGGACAAGACGAGAAGATCTGTTACGATTCCAGGCTCAGGAGATCGACCAAGCCAGACTGCTGCCTGATGAGGAAGAGCGGCTCTCTAGCGAGCGCCAACGGCTGGTCCATGCGAATCGGCTCAGGGAGCTCGCCCACGAAGCTTATGTTGGGTTGCAAGCGGATGAGCAGGCTGTGCTTACCAGGCTGAGCGGGATCGGGCGAACCCTTGCAGAGTTGGCCCAGACCGATCTGGAAATGGGTGATTGCGAACAGTCGGTCACTGAGTCGGTGATCCAGTTGAAAGAACTGGCTGGGCGGTTGCGCGATTATGCCCAACATTTAGAGGCCGATCCTGACCGGCAGGTTGTCGTGGAGGACCGGCTCGATCTGATCCAACGTTTAAAGAAGAAGTATGGAGGGACGGTTGAGGCGATATTAGCCACGGGTAAGGAAGTGAGAGAGGAGCTTCAGCTATTGGACAATCGTGAAAGTAGAACTGCAGAGTTGACCACGCAGTTGGACGAAGAGTCTCGCCGTCTCCGTACTTTTGCACAGCAGTTATCTAAGAAGCGGATCGACGCGGCCAAGCGAATGACGACACTCGTGGAAGCGGAACTGATTGCGTTAAAGATGGAGCAGGCAATTTTTCAGGTCACGGTCTTCAGCGATGAGTCAGCCGATGGGCTTGGACCGGTTGGGCGTGATCGAGTGGAGTTTCTTCTCTCGAGTAACCCAGGTGAACCACCGAGACCGTTGGGACGGGTAGCATCCGGTGGGGAACTCTCGCGTATCATGTTGGCACTCAAGACGGTATTGGCCGAGATGGACCAAGTTCCAGTCCTAGTATTTGACGAGATCGATACGGGAGTCGGTGGCGCGGTTGCTGCAGCGATGGGAACAAGACTCCGCAAACTCGGAGCATTCCACCAAGTGTTTTGCATCACCCACCTTCCTCAAGTCGCCTCCCAGGCGGAACATCACCTGCTTGTGGAGAAGGGGCAGGAGGGGCAACGGACATCCACGTCGGTCAGAGCGCTCAAGGGGATCGGGCGAGAAGAGGAAATTGCCCGCATGCTGGGCGGTCTGACCATCACGAGAAAAGTTCGTGAAACGGCAGCAGAACTCATCGCAGGGGCGCAAGGGAAGCGGTCTGAGTGAGCAGCCTGATTAGGTTGAGATCAAGGTTGAGAGCGAAGATCAGCTTCTTTTTCAGCCCTAAACTGAGCCTTAGTCTGTCAGAAATCAGGCCGCTAGGAATCTGATCGGTCGGTTGGAGTGGTAGCCATTGCCATGGCAGGGAGGGACGACTTGCATTCCTGGACTACGCGCGCAAAGAGTTCGGTCAACCTCGGTTCGAAGTGGGTGCCGGAATACGAGAGCATCTGTTGACAGGCGTCATCAATCGAAAGGGGTGTCCGGCCAGGCAGTTCCGCTGTCAGATGGTCGAACGTTTGGGCCAGACAGACAATGCGAGCCAGTTGAGGAATTCCCTCCCCCTGAAGTCCAAATGGATAGCCTGAGCCATCCCACCGTTCGTGGTGATAGGCAATGATCTGTCCCACCTCTGTCGGAAGTCCCAGCGGGACGACGAGTTTCGCACCCTGCTCTGGGTGGTGCCGATTGCCTGCAGACTCTCCAGCCACAGCGATTTCATCGTCGGCAAATTGATAGGGCTCGGGCCCTATTTTGCCGATGTCGTGGAGGAACGCCCCCAGTGCCAACGATTTCTGTTCAGAAAGTGTGAGATTGATGCGGTTGGCTAAGAGCGTGGCATAGAAACTCACTCGGCTGCAGTGGTTGAGCAATTGGCGATCCTTGGCTTCAAGCAGATCCGAGAGCATGGGGAGAAGGTCAGGCGCGTCTTCCGCATGGGAGGGATTATCTGATGCAGATTTTCCGATCGCCCGGTATCCCGCCAATAACTCCTTCCACGCTTGCGCGCATTCTGTATCTGATCCCCAAAGACCCGGCGATGTCTCAATGAAATGTCTGAGGAAATCTAGCCGCTGTTTCTTTTCGAGTGTCTGGTTAACGAGGGAGAGCAGTTCTGTGATGTTGAAGGGTTTAAGCAGGTAGCCGGCAGCGCCATGCCGTATCCCTTCCATGGCGGATTTTAAGCTTCCGTATCCGGTGATGATGATGACCTCAACGCCGGCGTGGTGATGCTTGATGTCCTGAAGGAGTTCGATACCCTGGCGATCTGGAAGCTTTTGATCGAGTGTAATGAGGTCGATCGTCTGAGTGTTCAGCACGTTAATTGCTGCACTGGCTGATTCCGCAGTCTGGATATTGAAAAATGGGCGGAGAATTACTCGCAGAGCATCACGAGGTCCTGCTTCGTCGTCAATCACGAGCAGGGTAGGCTTCTTCTGAGTCAGTTCAGGGGTCACAGTTACGTTCATAGAATATTCGCTACCGTCAACTACGTATTTGAAGCAATGTTCATTCCATTTCAGTAAGTTAGCCCTAATCTCAATAGAGTGTAGGCTGATGACAACTGAGACCCATATGTAGCTTTATTGAGCGAAACAATACGTATATCAGCAGGGAACGTCATACTCACCTGTGCAAAAAAGACGCAGTGGGAGCATTGTTGTGCTATTCCTGCACTACGATCTGAGGCTCAGCGCTGACTTCCTGATCAGTTCGACCGATTCCCAGTGTGTCCATGCGATATTTGAGCATCCGACGGCTAATTCCCAGCAGATTGGCGGCATGGGTTTGGACATAGTTCGTTCGTTTGAGAGCATCCAAGATAATTTCGCGCTCAAATTCCATCACGGCTTTTTCGAGCGATAGCCGTCCGGCAAGCGTATCGTCACGAAGTGAAGAAGATCTGGTGTCGTTCTTGAGAATGGTGGGGAGATGTTCGGAGGTGATGGTATCCGATCCCTTGGACCAAATGAATGCCTGCTCGATGATGTTCTCCATCTCGCGCACATTGCCCGGCCAGGGGTAGCGGCTCAAGAGGTCGACGGCATCTTTGGCGAACTCCTGGGGCGGTCGATTGTCTTCCTCGATGCGTTTGGCGAGAAAATGTTTCGCGAGGAGGGGAACGTCTTCACCACGTTCCCGGAGCGGTGGCAAATACAGTGCGATGACGTTGATACGGTAGTAGAGGTCCTCGCGGAATTGCCCTTTGCGGACAAGCTCCTCAAGATTCTTATTCGTCGCCGCTATGATGCGCACATCCACCTTGATGGATTGCACCCCGCCGACTCTGGTGAATTCTCGTTCTTGTAAGACGCGCAGGAGCTTGGCTTGTGTCATGGCGCTGAGGTCGCCGATCTCGTCGAGGAAGAGTGTGCCATTGTTCGCGAGTTCGAATTGTCCGACTCGCCGGGCCGTGGCATCCGTAAACGAACCTTTCTCATGGCCGAATAGCTCACTCTCGATGAGAGTTTCAGGAAGCGCTGCGCAGTTCAACGCGATGAAGGGCCGCTCACGCCTGCCGCTATTATAGTGGAGCGCCTTGGCGACGAGTTCCTTCCCCGTGCCGCTCTCGCCAGCGATCAGGACAGTCGTACGGCTATCGGCAACTTGTTCGATCTTGGTGTAGATATCTTGCATCGACGGGCTCTTGCCGATCAGGTTGTGAAAGGCATAGCGCCGAACGACTTGCGCACGGAGTTGTTTGACCTCCTGCTGGAGTTCCTGATCATTGAGTGCGCGCTCGACGATAATGCGCAGTTCCTCCACATCGAACGGTTTTGAAAGATAGTCGGCCGCGCCGAACTTCATCGCATCGACAGCGGTTTTGACTGATTTCGTCCCTGTCAGCATGATCACCGGTGCCGTACGGCCTTCGGCGCGCATAGTTTGGAGAACCGACAGCCCGTCAGTTCCCGGCAGAATGACGTCCAGAAGGACCAGGTGGGGGGATTCTTTACGAAAGAGCTCAAGGCCTTCCTGCGCATCGGCGGCTTGGATCGTTTCGTAGGTTGGCTCGAGCACCGCTTTCAATGAGGCCCTAACCCGGGCCTCGTCATCAATCAATAGCACTCGTTTTTTCATACTGGTGTCCATGGGTATTGGCCGCTATGCAGGTAATGCGGGGAGGCTCACGAAGAACGTGGTGCCGACACCGACCGAGCTCTTCACCAGGATCTCGCCGTGATGTTCTTGAATAATTTGGTGGACGATCGTCAGGCCAAGTCCTGTTCCTTCGTGCTCTCCGCTCTCGTGTTTCGTCGTGAAAAACGGATCAAATATGTGTTCGAGATTCGTATCTTGAATTCCCTCGCCGGTATCTTCAATCTCGATGTGGGCCCAGATTTTTCCTCCCGGTTTGACCAGCTTACGGGTCTGGACGCGTAAGCGCCCCCCCGATGTTGCCATCGAGGCCATGGCATTGAGGAGAAGATTAAGCAGGACCTGCTTGATCTGCTGTCGGTCAAGCATGACACGAGGCAGATCGGGTGCCAACTCTTTTTCAATCTTGATTCCATGGTTATCTGCCTTGACATCGATGAAATACAAGCATGAAGCGACAATGTCGTTGAAGTCCTCGTCCGTCAGCTTGGGTTCCATGTATCGGGCATAGTCGAGAATTTCTTGGATGAGCCGTTCGATTCGATACACATCGTCGAGCACCACTTTGCTGAATTCTTGAATAAACTGAGGATCGTCTTTTCGCTCAGGAGCCAATTGGATAAAAGTCTTGATCGATGTGAGGGGGTTTCTAATTTCATGGGCGAAGCCGCCAGCCATCGTTTCAAGAGATTTTAGCCGATCCGTGCGTTTTATGAGCGTGTGTGAGCGATGGAGGTCTTCATACAGCACCATGGTGTCTAACGCATTGGTGGCGATTTGTGCCAGGGCGACGAGCACGGATCTGGTCAGTGCATTTTCTCCAGCCAGAGGTTCCCTCGTGCCAAGGAGTGAAAACGCGATGAGACGGCCTTTATTGAGGTGTGGCACGATGAGTGTGGCATGCATGGCTTCCATGGCTGCGCGCGCGCCGGCTCCGGAGTCCGTTGCTTGGAGGTCTGTAGCCGAGTCGTCCTGTGTCATGATCCGGTTGGTCGCGAATAGGTGGCGGGGCAGAGGATGGCTCACGGCCAGCGTCTGAGGAATCAGGATGGGAGCGACTGGGCCAACTGTGCTGGTTCTGCGATAGTATTCATGCTCGCGATCTAGGAGGAACAGTGCTCCATGGGTCATCGAACCTGCACGACAGAGCTCTTCCATAATACGATTGCCGAGTGTCATGAGGTCGGTCATCGATCCCAGGTCGGCGGCAAACCGAGAGACAATGTTCGATAACTCGCTCGAGGAAGGCGCCAAAATATCCGTATTTGGTGGATGTGATGTCATAACAACCAGAGCGCGCCGGGACGCCATGTGACCTACGAGAGGAAATGCATATGGTGCCGAAACATTATGTGTTCAAAGATGTACGGGGGGAGTATACACGGGCGGAGCACGTTCAGCTAGCTGATTTACCTTTTTCTATGACGGCTAAGAGGGCATGCCCATCAAGCGCAGAAAGGATGCGGGGTGTGGGGGTGCCAGATTGTTGGAGGAACGAGGCCAGTGAGGACCGATCGAAGGTGTGGAGCAATCCATGCCGAATGGCTTCACGAAGGCGTCCTAGGTAGTGCAGGACGATTTGGGCTTGACCACTGAATTCGTCCTGATTCGCTCTGTGCAGATGTCGGCGATATAGTACGGAGAGGTCAGTGTTGGGGTGGAACACCGTGAGAACCAGGCGCCCCTGGGGATGGAGTACGCGGTACAGTTCCCGAATCATAACCAGTGGTGAGGGGACGAACGGGAGCGACAGATTGCAGACGATGCGATGGAGGGAATTGTCCTTGAACGGAAGGCCTTGCATCCAATTCGTGTGGACCCATTCGGCGGTAAGGGGTGGATGGATAGTGAGGGTGCCGGCGAAGTCGCTGTCAAGTTCCCGGTGCAAGACATGAAGACTCTGTCGAGCCTGTTTCAGGGAGTCTTGAGAATGTTCCAGACCGATTACCTGAACGGGACGGTCCGGACTCCATCCACGCTGTCGCGAGCGGTAGGCTTGGTTGACCAGAGTGGCTCGGACTAAATCGCCATGGCCGACCCCCACGTCCACAAGGGTGGTGCCTGGTTCGAGTGGGCCGAGTAGTCGATAGAGATCATCCAGGAGCTTCCAGTGTTCATGGAGGTTTCCGAGTTGGGGGAGTTGCAGATGCGCAACCCGTAAGACCTCGCGCGCGATCTGCGAAAGATTATGGCGAAGACGGGTGCGCTCCATTTCGATGCGCTGTTGACGGGCCAGTGTGCGACGGCTGTGTGTCCGGAATTCAGCTGGAATAGTCGGCAGCGAGACGGTTGCGGAGATCTGCTCCAGCAGCTGTCGGAATGACGTGGGATGTTGATCATTGAGCGGGAGATTCTGGCCGAATAGTGGTGCGGAGACTGTCGCGAGACGGGTATGGGCGCCCAGCGCGGTGAGAAAGGTCTGCGGAAGGTCAGCCGGAGGCAATGGCCCGAGCGGGCTGTTGGGAACTGTGAGAATGGCTGACGGAGAACGAAGCAGACGCAGATCCGCAATCGTGGAGGCCAGATCTGTGAAATGTCCTGCGACAATATCGCCGACAAAGCGATCGACATTGACGTTGAGTCCGAGCAGATTGGCGATGCCGCGTCGGAGTCCATACCGGTGGTCGGCCACGAGGTCATGACCATGGACGGACATAAGCATGGCCTGAACATCAACGACCGGATTGATCAGGAGAAGCAGGTCGAGGGGACGGGATTGTACCGCCATTTTGAGGGCCACGCGCGCGGTCATGTCGCTTGCCATGACGATCAAAGGGGCGGTCGGCCACGTATGTTGGACAAACTCTACAACTTTAAGGAGGTCGGCTTGCATGCTCCGCAAGGTCGTTTGTTGCAGCTCGCCGTCGCTCAGCCCCATATGATTGGTATGATCATAACGCAAGACGCGGAGACGGTGGTGCGCCAAGTAGTATGACAAGGTTATGGCATCCAACGCGGTCTGGCCATAGCCAGGAGCGATAATCACGACCGGTGTGTTTGGTGCAAGCGACTGGGAAAGGTGGTCGTCAGTAATCATAATCGCCTGGCCGCGCGGATTCCGGCATTCGCGTGGAATACTGACGACCGTGGCCTGCTGCGACTTGGATTCCGATTCACTCGGAGAGGTCAGATGTTGTCGGATAACACGGATCACTTCGCGCTCGGCGTATGGTGTAAGCCCCAAAAAGCGGAGACCGACTCGAATGACAGGGTCAGAGCTTTGGTGACGAAATTCGTTGGGTGCTGTGGGGTCTGGAGCCGACCAGATGATCTGTGCGGAAAGAGCGGCATCCGGCGCGACCGGTTCATGGGTCCCGGGGTGGTTCTGGGTCTGTGTGGCGGCGAAGTGCAGTGTCGCGAGCCCACTTAGAAGTTCAGGGCGAGCGTTGAGGAGAAGACAGACACCGTCTCGGCTGAAATTGATCGTTAGAGCCGCCAGATAGTGGGAATGATCAGTATGGTCCATCAGGTCGAGCCT
>DATEPD010000287.1:0-9550 GCA_035273365.1 Nitrospiraceae bacterium
GCATCCGACTCTCATTGAAGCGGAGAATCTGTATGGCCGCTCCTTCACGTTTTACAACTCCAATTATTTGAAGCACTGCACAATTAGTTAATCATTCGATGAGTTGCAATCTGCAACCCTGGCATCTACTTTGCTCACACCTGAACAGTAACCGTGTTCTTCTTCTTGCCTCGCATCACGCATGAAGTAGACCGAACCTAAACCCTAAATCAACTGAATCACACGCACCCCTTTCTACGGAGGGAACCCATGGGCTATGTCCCCAAGCACCAATTCACTTTCTCGCCAACCGGAGTCAGAGAGGACGCTCGCATGCCACAGCGTCTGATCACTGTCGTGGCTGGTATTCTTTTTACGATGATGTCCTTTCTGACTGGATGCGGTGGAGGGGAAGAGACCGGAGTGCAACAGACTGCCACCGCATCTCTCACATGGGATCCGGTTCACGATCCCTCAGTCATTGCCTATTTCGTCCATTATGGCCGGCAGTCACCGGATCAACAGGGTAGCTGCGCATACGAAAGTTCCATGCATGCATCTTCCCCATCAGCCACTGTCACAAACCTTGATCCAGATACCCGCTACTATTTTGCGGTCAGTGCCTATAATGGTCTCGAAAGCGCCTGCTCAAACGAAGTATCCATCGTCACGTCTCCTCCTTCTGTCTAGTCCGATATGTGCCATCAAGAAGAAGAGAAACAGTGGAGGACAGACTCAACGATTATGTGAGATAAGAGGCGCAGGCGCGTTGCCGCAGATGCAACGAGAGATGATGCACTTGATGCGACAGACCGTCAGCGATGGCGGCCGCGTCTATGGGCTGGTCAATAACCGCGGTGAGGAGAACGCGCCGTGGCGTGGATAGTCCAAGTCTTTCACCAATCGACTCGAGCCGAGCAAACGGTCATCCTGGCAATTGGCTACCTGCTATCCTGTCCAGATGGTGGGGGGATAGGGCCTCGCCAGCGGCCCGTCATTGTCGTGACTGGTCTTTCTTGGTTGTGCCACCACACTGTCAATTCTCCATTTGTCAGACAAACCTCCACCATCCTCTCTTGAGTCCTGGCCTCACCGCGAAACCAATAGATACCTGTCGTTGTTGGTGATGCCGGACCGCTGTGATACTCTGCCTTTGGTGCTGTAGACATTGGGTGCCTCGACGGCATGCTGTAAGCCTAAGCCGTCTCTGGGAAAGTGTCAATCGTGGTGCTGGCCAAAACGTTCATCGATGGTTCTTGTCTCTGCATCGTCACCACTCCCAAGGCGGCCCGCTGATTAAGAGATGCCTTCTTGACCAAATTGAGCAGACTCAGGAGCATGCATCGAAGCAGAAAAACAAGGAATTAGAGTAATCGAAATCGTGCTGGCTGCGCCTGGATTGGGATAATCCGGTAGCAGAGTGGTAGCATGCATCTGAGAAGATCTTGCACGTCGTGGACATTCAGATATTGGTTCATGACGCGATGAATTTGAGAAGATTCTCTACCCTCTGGTTCGGTGTGTTATCGTGACCCGCCGAAGGGCAATGGGCCTCCATCATCGTAATTCGTTGGGATGAAAATTCGGACATCTTTGACCTCCTGATCACACGTGCTTGTCATTTCGAGCAGGGATTCTGTATCCGCCGAAATTGACAAGCCTCTTATCGCGTGGTGTGATCCTTCAGCGCTAACTCTCTCACAGCTGGCTTGCACATGTCCGTGGCATTGCGCCTCCCTCTCTTTTCTTGTCCGCGCAACACACAATCCAACATAATTCCATGTCTTAAGACACTGGAGAACAATCGGACATTGCCATGAATGAAGTCAGTGCGTTCGTTTCTCAATATGGGGAGATCCTGGTCTTTGCCGTGGTCTTGGCGGAACAAATCGGATTGCCCTTGCCTGCCGTTCCAATCTTACTTGTGGCCGGGGCCTTGGCCGGTGCCGGGAAGATAGATCTCACGGGAGTTATCGTCCTCTCCGTCATCGCATGTATGGCTGGCGATCTATTCTGGTATGAGCTGGGGCGCCGACGGGGCAGACGTGCGTTGAACCTCCTGTGCAGGGTCTCGCTGGAGCCGGATTCCTGCGTCCGCCGCACAGAGAATTTCTTTACTCGGCATGGCGTGGGATCACTCGTCTTGGCCAAATTCATTCCAGGATTGAGTACTCTAGCGCCGGCGCTCGCCGGATTGTTCCGAATAAGCATGCAGCGGTTTCTCCTCTTCAACGGGCTGGGTGCTATCCTCTGGACCCTCGCATTTGTCCTTCTCGGTTATCTGCTCAGCGACCAAATCGAACGCCTTGCGGAAGAGGCCGAGCGTCTGGGCTTATGGCTGGCCTCTATTTTCGGCGCAGGGATCGCCGCCTACATCATATACAAGTACATTCACCGGCAGCTTCTTCTGTGCGAATTGCGGATCGCCCGCATCACGGCGGAGGAGGTGAAACAGATGATGGATAATGGTCATGAGTTTCTGGTGGTAGATTTGCGGGGCGCACTGGATCACGAAGCCGATCCCTATACGATTCGAGGCGCGCTCCGCATGACGGCAGAAGAATTGGAGCAGCGGCACCAAGAAATTCCGCGACACAAAGATGTGGTTCTCTTCTGCGCTTGCCCGAATGAAGCCACCGCTGCCAAGATGGCATTGATGCTGCGGAGTAAGGGGATCACCAGAGTCCGGCCTCTTGCCGGAGGAATCGACTCGTGGCGTGAAAAGGATTTCCCGTTGGAAGCTTCGAGAGTTGTCGAAGTGTCGACGCTAACCGAGACTACTTGACCTGGTGCCCAAACGAATGGATCTTTATTCTATTCGTGAAGCGTCTGATGCACGAAGGACACAGCGATCGACCCCTCGCCCACTGCGGAGGCGACCCGTTTGATATTGCCGCTCCGGACGTCGCCGACCGCGAACACGCCGGGCAAGCAGGTTTCGAGGAGATGGGGAGCCCTGGCGAGCGGCCAATGCGCGGTCGCCAGATCCTCTTGTGACAGATTTGGTCCCGTCTTGATGAACCCGTCGGCATCGAGCGCGACGCACCCGACGAGCCACTGTGTGTTGGGAACGGCACCGGTCATGAGAAAGACGTGTCTTATGTCGTGGGTTTGGGTGCTGCCGGACTGATGGTCGCGCCAGCTCACTCGTTCGAGATGATGATGTCCTTCCAGAGCCACGATTTCGGTATTGGCACTGAGAACGATGGCTGGATTCTGTTCAATGCGGCGAATCAAATAGCGCGACATGGTCTCCGCCAGCCCGCTCGATCGCACGAGCATATGCACACGCTTGCTCGCCTGCGCGAGGAAGACTGCCGCTTGGCCGGCTGAGTTCCCCCCTCCCACCACAACCACCTCTTCACCGCGGCACATCTGGCTTTCCATAAATGTTGCGGCGTAGTACACACCCGTGCCTTCAAACTGTGATAAGTTCGCGATGGGCGGCTTCCGATAGGCGGCCCCGGTTGCGATGATGATGGTGCGTGCCGGCAGGCGCAGACTGTTGTCGATGCCAATGGTGTAGGGCTTGCGATCGCACGCGAGATGTTTCGCCCCCTTCGTGATCAGCATTTGTGCGCCGAATTTCTGTGCCTGCGCATAGGCCCGCCCCGCGAGATCCTGGCCTGAGATGCCAGTCGGAAAACCAAGATAATTTTCGATCTTCGAGCTGGAGCCGGCCTGTCCTCCCGGCGCGTTCGTCTCCAGTACAAGCACATCCAGGCCTTCCGATGCACCGTACACGGCGGCTGCGAGTCCAGCCGGTCCGGCGCCAACGATGACCACGTCGCGTATCTGGGTTTGGTCGATGGGTTTGTTAAAGCCGAGGCAGTCGGCAATCTCCTGAATGGTCGGATTCCGCAGCACCACGTCGTTACGGCAGATCACCACCGGCACATCCGCAGCGGTCACGTGAAACTGGTCGAGCAGACCCTGAACATCGACGTCACGATCAAGATCGATATAGCTGTATGGATGGCTGTTGCGCGTGAGGAATTCCTTCACGCGGAGTGTGCCAGAGCAATGATTCGACCCGACGACGACGACATCTCCGAGCCCCTGCGCGATCAACTCGACTCTGCGGGTAATGAATGCCCGCATGATGATCTCGCCAATCTCGCTGTCGGTCTGTACCAGGGCCACCAAGTGTTCGCGATCCAGCTCAATCACTTCACCCGCCTCACTGGCGCGCGATCGGGCAAGCACGGGACGGCCCGATAGCATGTTGACTTCGCCGGTGAACTGACCGGGTCCAAACACCGTGACGAGCCTCTCGGTCGTGCCGGATGGCAGGATTATCTCGAGCCGACCTGCCATGACGACAAAGAATGGCACGACATGTTCCCCCACATCGAAGAGCACCTCTCCAGCTCGGATCGAACGCACTTGGCCATGCACAGCGATCCGCTGAACCTGAGCAGGCGTCAACGTCGGGAATATCCGCTCCACACCGGAGGCCAGTGTCAGCGTGATCGGAAGAGCTGTATCAGTCATGGCAAGGCGCCTTTCTTAACTCGATCGTGTCTCTCAACTAATGCCCGATAATACGCTGCTATGCCCCTGCAAAACGTGTCGAGGAATTCTGATGATACTCGATAGAAGGTAGCTTGTTTAAATTGCTCAATGCTGAAGCGCTCCGGCTAAAAAACAGTACGCTCCCCAGTGGTACATACGCAAGAGCATGGAAAGTCTAGGTGACCGTTTGATAGCATGAGCAACAGCTGTGCATTGGTACCCTATGACGGTGCGGTGGCTCTTCACTCAGGGAGGTGCGTTATGACCTGTCCACACGTGACCGCTCTTAAGCCCGTTCCCGCTCGCACTCAGGGATGTGAAGAATGCCTGACGCTTGGATCGTCCTGGGTGCATCTCCGTCTCTGCCTGACCTGCGGTCATGTCGGCTGTTGTGACAGCTCGCCCAATGGCCATGCCACGAAACATTTCGCGCACACGACCCATCCGGTGATGGCCTCTTTCGAACCCGGTGAACGGTGGGCCTGGTGTTACGTCGATCAAATAGATCTGGACGTGCCGAAGCCTGTTGCGCCGTTTTTGCGGTAGTGAGGCAGGTTCGTTGCCCCCGACAGGAGGTGGAGACATGGCCGACCAAGACTTGCACAGGCTCGCTTTCGAATACCTGACCTCCGGTTGAGCGCATGAAACCTCTTGTCTCCTTCCGACAGGTTTCGGCTCGCATCGGTCAGAAAGATATTCTGTACGATCTCAGTTTCGATGTCGAAGCCGGAGAAACTCTGGTGCTCCTGGGTCGTAGTGGGTCGGGCAAGACTACCGCCTTGAAAATGGTGAATGGCTTGCTCCTGCCAAGTACCGGTGAGGTCTTGATCGAGGGGACAACCACGACCGCCTGGGATCTGATCAGGCTGAGGCGTCGGATCGGGTACGTGATCCAGGATGCGGGCCTCTTTCCGCATTTCACCGTGGCCGCCAATGTCGGACTGGTTCCTCGTCTGGAGGGTTGGCAGCCCGGCGACATCGATGCCCGTGTGCACCATCTCCTGACTCAGGTCGGACTTCCTCCGGCGCAATTCGCCGCGCGCTATCCCCGCGAGCTGTCCGGCGGTCAACGTCAGCGGGTGGGGGTCGCCCGCGCACTCGCAGCAGATCCGCCGTTGTTGCTATTGGACGAACCCTTTGGCGCGCTTGATCCAGTGACCCGTGTGGAACTGCAGCAGCAGTTCCTCGACCTGCGAAATCGGCTCAACAAGACGGCATTGCTTGTCACCCATGATGTCCGGGAAGCCTTGCTGCTTGGCACCCGCATCGGGGTTCTTCACAACGGGCGGTTGGTCTTTCTGGGTGGCCGCTCCGATTTTCTCGAGGCCCACGACCAGGAAGTGCAGGCCTTTCATACGTGTCTCGAAGAGAAGTGGAGGGGGACGACCTGATGTCATCCGATCTGGCGCGTGACATTCTGGATTTGACGCTCGAACACCTATTCCTGGTGAGCCTCTCCATGACGATCGCCGCCGCGCTGGCCATTCCGGCAGGTATTCTGCTCACTCGGCGCACTCTCCTTCAAGGGTGGGTGTTGGGGTTTGCGAATATTATGCAAACCGTGCCGAGTCTGGCGCTCTTCGGATTTCTGATTCCTCTTCCCTTTCTCGGCGGGATCGGTAAACACACGGCGATTGTCGCGCTCGTGCTGTACGCACTATTGCCGATCCTGCGAAATACTCTCACCGGCATTCTGAACGTGGAGTCCGGCGTGCGTGAGTCGGCGATTGCCATGGGCATGACGGGACGGCAGCTTCTTTTGGAGGTCGAGCTCCCGCTGTCCGCCAGGACGATTTTGGCCGGCCTGCGTATCGCGACGGTGACGACGATCGGAACGGCGACGATTGCCGCGGCCATTGGCGGCGGTGGGCTTGGTGTGTTTATCTTCCGTGGCCTGGCATCTGTCGATACGACGCTGCTTCTGGCCGGCGCGATTCCTGCTGCCTTAATCGCATTGGCGGCCGATCGAGGGCTCGAATGGGTCGAACACAAATTGTCGCCTGTTTGATCGTTGGACTGTGGGCGACAGGAATCGTCGGCTGTACAAAGGAACACCCGATCACGGTCGGCTCAAAGAATTTCACCGAGCAAGTGATCCTCGGCGAAATTGTGGCGCAGCATCTGGAACATCGGCTTGGCCGGCGCATTGATCGCCAACTCAACTTGGGCGGTACCATGTTGGCGCATCAAGCGCTCGTACGCGGAGAGATTGATCTCTATCCCGAGTACACGGGGACCGCGCTGACGGCAATCTTAAAGTTAGCACCCACCAGCGATCCGGCTGCTGCAATGGCCCTCGTCCGATCCGAATATCAGGCGCGATTCGGCGTCGAATGGATGGATTCACTGGGCTTCAATAATACATTCGCGATGGTGATCCGCGGAGAAGATGCTCGGAACAGCAAGATTGCCACCTTGAGCGATGCGGCAAAGTATTCTCTGGGTTGGAATCTTGGTGTAGGGTATGAATTCCAGCAGCGGTCGGATGGACTGGTCGGGTTACTGAAGACCTACAATCTTCCCATCACTGGATCGCCTAAAACTATGGATCTCGGATTGCTGTACAAGGCACTCGAACAACAACAAGTTAATATGGTGGCCGGGAATGCAACCGATGGCCAGTTGTCGGTTCTGGATGTGCTGGTTCTCAGAGATGACAAGCGTTATTTCCCTCCGTACGACTGTGCCTTGGCCGTGCGGAGCGTCAGTCTTGAGGCCAACCCTCCCTTGCGGCAAGCCCTCACCGAACTGGCGGGACTGTTCACCGACCTGACCATGCGCAAGTTGAACTATCAGGTGGACGGTGCTCATCGCCCTGTACGGGAAGTGGCCGAGCAATTTCTTCGGGACGCCGGGTTGCGTCGCTAATCGGCGATCAATAGATTTTCGGCAAAGGCCCATTCGGTATCGATCCATTGCGCTTCGCACAGGAATCCCGTGCGTCGAGCGATGCCAGGAATCTCCTCAACGCGAAATTTGTGGCAGGCTTCTGTCCAAATCGTTTCTCCTTCTCTGAGGATACAGGTGAAGTCTGCGCCCCGAATCGACACGGTCTGCCGCCGCGTCGAGCGCAGGTGCATTTCGATGCGACAGTCCATTTCTTGATACCGGACGTGGTGTTCGAAGTGGCGTAGAACAAAGTCTCCTTCGAGTTCCCGATTGATTCGGACTAGCAGATTGAGATTGAACGCGGCGGTCACTCCAGCCGGGTCATCGTAGGCCAGCAGCATGTCATGAACCGATTTCTCCACATCAGTTCCCAGCAGAAGGGCGTCGCCGATCTTTAGATGCCGGCGGATGTCGCGCAGAAATTTCTCTGCTGCCGGTCGATCAAAATTGCCGATGGTGCTTCCCAGAAACAATACCAGGAGTGCCTGATTCGGCCGGCGACGAGCCACTGCTTCCTGAAGTCCTTCCAGATACGATTTCTCCAGGCCGACGATGCTGATTGCGCCGACGTTTCCCAGTTCTTGATGGCATTTGATGAGGGCGGCGGCGGATATGTCGATGGGGAAATAGGCCACCGGCTCTCGATCGGCGAGCGCTTCTAATATCCAGCGAGTCTTTCGGCCGGTGCCACTCCCCAACTCGATCACTGCCACGGGAGGTGGAAGATGTTCGAGTATGTCTCCGGCATGGCGGCGGAGGAGGCGCTCCTCGGCACGGGTCAGCCCATATTCGGGTAGCAGAGTGATTGCTTCAAATAGCGCGGTTCCCAGCTCATCGTACAGGTACATCGAGGGTAGTTCACGTTGGCCCACCTTCCTGAGGCTGTCGCCCACTGCGACGGCGAACTCCCTGGCGGTGTCGGCTTGTCCAGTCGGTGAGTGCACCATGCTAGTCCTCCACACAGCGAAATCCGGCATAGACATATGGGTAGTTGGGCCGGAACCAGTTGCGAAATGATCGGCGTAACAACCCGGCGTCGGTCCGCGAAGACGCCCCTTTGAGCACATAATGGTCGCCATCGAAGAAGGGTGCTGAGTATCCGGGATAACACGAGAAAGGTTGGAATCCGGGAAAAGGCTGAAAGACCGTCGAAGTCCACTCCCATCCGTTACCGACGAGTTGGGAAATTCCGAATGCGCTGTCTCCAAGGGGGGTCGCGGTCACGGGAATAGGATCCCAACGGGTCCCATTGAAGTTTCCCCGTCGAGTATCCGGCGCGGCATCGCCCCATGGATAGATTCGTTCTTCTTCGCCATTCGGCGTCCCATATGCGGCCCGATGGAACTCAACTTCGGTGGGCAGTCTCTTTCCGGTCCAGGCAGCAAAGGCGCTTGCCTCCTCATGAGTGACATAGACCGGCCAATCCATCGGTAACGGCACTGTTCCCGACATGGTTCGCCATCGCCACTGGCCCTCGCTCCACGTCCAGAAGTGCGGAGGCCTCGCACCGGCGCGAACGAATTCGAGATACATTCCATTTGTGACCTTATACTTACTCATGGCAAACGCAGACACAGAAACCTCATGGCCATCAAATTCGTTGTCCCATCCGAATTGATACCGGCCATCGAAGTGTGCCCGTCGTTGGCCTAAAGTCACCTCGCCGGCAGAAATTTCAATGAGCGTATGAACGGGAATTGGGGTTGGTGGCCATGGCTCGATCGAAGGAATATCCTTTTGCGAGGTTGTCAGGTGATGGAGCAGATAGGCAAATGTCTCGGCATGCATCAGCCGGTGCTCGAGCGCAATAGAGAGTACCTGCTCCGATACCTGGTTCGAGAGATCATCTATGGCCTGTCGGGCGCGTATGTTATACCGTTGGACTTCTGCTTTCTCCGGCCAATCCGAGCGCGTGTCCTGTGGTGACTGGCCTGGTTCCGGATCAATCCCGAACGCGAAGAGGCGATCGAATTCCGGATGGAATGACGGAACCCCTGCTGCTTGGCTCACGAGATTCCAGTCAAATGCCTCGAGATGACCGAAGTAGAAGATCGTCCGGTGGCGCTCGGGGACCGGTCGGTCATAGAAGGCTTCAGGCCGAACCATGCCAAATAACGCATCGGTGGCTGTGCGAGCTTGAGCGAGGGAAAGAGTGCTGATGAGTGAG
>DATEPD010000288.1:0-9651 GCA_035273365.1 Nitrospiraceae bacterium
AGTGCGGCAATACAGAGTGCGAGAGCAGCTTGGAGATCCGGAGGCTGTGTAAACCCTTTCTCCTTTAGTAAGGCCTGCACAGCCTCGGATTTGCCTCCGATTACCGCAAAGCTACGCTCGTCAATGATGCTGCCATCAAACGATATCCGATACATCTCATTGGTCTGGCCATTGTGCCCCACCTGCACCACCAGGATTTCCACCTCCAACGGCTTCAAATCCTGGCTGAAAATGGTACCGAGGCTTTGAGAATAGCCATTCGCGAGAGAGCGGGCCGTCACATCTTCTCGGCTGTACATGAATCCCTTGAGATCCGCGTGTCTGATGCCAGCCTTCCTGAGATTTTCAAATTCGCTGTACTTACCGGCCCCCGCGAAGGCGATATTGTCATAGATCTCGGAGATTTTATACAACGAGGCGCTGGGATTTTCCGCGACGAGAAGAATGCCATTCACATATTCGATGGCGATAATGGAGCGGCCTTTGGCGATGCCTTTTTTGGCATACTCCGCCTTGTCCTGCATCATCTGCTCGGGCGAGACGTAATAGGGCATCGGCATGCTTCAATTCTCCTTGGAGCGACGGGTCGCGATCAACCCATCGTAGATGCCACGGATCTGTTGGTCGGGAACATCTGTAATGCCGGCCGCGTTCACAATTTTCGCGGTGGGGTAAATGCCCCGCACCAGATCAGGCCCTCCGGTGCCGACATCATCGTCAGCCGCATTGTACAGAGCCAGCAGGGCTAACTTCAGCGCGTCAGGCTCAGTCAAGGTTTTGAGGAAATGTTCCCGCATCGCATTGCGTGCATCTTTCCCTCCTGACCCTATCGCATGATAATCCGACTCCTCGTATCGGCCACCCGCAAGATCGTACTTGAAGATGCGACCTTCACCACGCTTCAGATCGTAGCCGACATAGAGAGGCATGACCACGAGTCCTTGAAAGACCATCGGCAGATTGGCCTTGACCATCTGTCCCAGCTTGTTGGCCTTGCCCTCACAGGACAGTTGCACACCCTCTAACTTTTCATAGTGCTCCAGCTCGACTTGGAACAGCTTGGCCATTTCGATGCAAGGGCCGGCCGCGCCGGCGATTGCCATCGCGGAATACTCGTCGATTTTGAAGACTTTCTCGATCCGGCGTTCGGCGATTTGAAATCCCTCCGTCGCCCGACGATCTCCAGCAATCACCACACCCTGTTGATACTTGATCGCCAACACCGTGGTCGCCTGTGGAATGCTCATTGAACCTGCCCCACGCATCGGCTCGGCCGAGGCCTGGGCCTGCAGGAATCCACTACGGCCGGTCGGAGTCAGCGTGGGATGGTGTAGAGTCAAAAAGTCGAAAAAACTCGGGCCGTCGGCATTGGGGAGAAATGGCAATTTCATGGTGTGAATCGCGAGGGGTCCTTGCGCATCAAGCTGTGAGCTTCGCCAGCAAGGCGTCGACGGTCTCGACCTGATCGAGGAGGTCGCTTGTCAGCGAAGCCGTCCCTCTGAGCGGGTCCATCAATGGTACCCTTTTGACCTGGTTGTTGCCGACGTCGAAGAGCACAGAGGTCCAGCTGACCCCATAGAGCGACTTCGCAAACTTGCTGACACATCGTCCACGGAAATAGGCGCGCGTCCCTGGAGGCGGGGTGAACTCCGCTCGCGCGATCTCGACGTCCTGGACGATTCGCTCGATTAGGTGACTGCGTTCGAGCGTAAAGTAGAGGCCCTTATCAGGACGGACGTCGTGATACTGAAGATCCATCAGACGCACCCGGGGGTCGTCCCACCCACAGCCCTTTCGCTCCATATAGGATTCCATCATCTGGCGCTTTGCGACCCAATCCAATTCACGCACCAAGAGACGAGGATCTTGCTCCAACTTATCCAATACATCCTCCCAGCGGACAAGAATATCTTTCGTGACTTGGGAGAGATCGCGACAGGCATAGTATCCCATGGCGGCTTTCAAATAGGCTCGTTGAATTGCCACCGCCGTCGTCGAACGGCCTCCCGTCAGTTTGAGCGTCTCCTTCATGCTCAAATCGCGGGACACCTGTTTGATACTTCGGACCGGATCGTCCAACTCGAACTGCGGCAGATCCGCTCCGGCGTCGAGAAGGTCCAAAACAATGGCCAACGTGCCGACCTTGAGGTAGGTCGATAGTTCCGCCATGTTGGCATCCCCGACGATCACGTGCAAACGCCGATACTTCCCATACTCCGCGTGTGGCTCATCGCGTGAATTGACGATGGGACGCCTGACCATCGTATTGAGATCGACGAGGCACTCAAAGAAATCTGCTCGCTGCGAAATCTGATAATCCGTGGGGCTGGTCTGATTCTCTGCGCCAACCTTTCCGGCGCCTGCAAAAATGGGACGCGTCACAAAGAACGGCGCCAAGACTTTCACAATGCGCTCGAAGGGAACCGCGCGAGACATCAAATAGTTTTCGTGATAGCCGTAGCTATTTCCCTTGCCATCCGAGTTGTTCTTGTACAGCACACAATGATTTCGCCCGCTGACGCGCAGCATCTGTTCAAGACACTGGGCAAGTATCCGCTCGCTGGCCCGCTCAAAGGCCACGATTTCTCGAGGGTTGGTGCACTCAGGCGTGGAGTATTCAGGATGGGCGCCGTCGACATAGAGACGGCCACCATTCGCCAGCACCTTGTTTAACTGGCGATTGTACTCGGGATTGGGCCGCTCCCGCTCCCCCTCGACCTCGAATCCACGCGCATCGAGCAGCGGGTTTTCATTTTCATAGTCCCAGACAGCCTGAGGAGCCGTCACGCCGGGATAGTGACCGATGACCGCAATGGAATTGGAGACGGGGTCTGCGGCGGCAGGATCGCGCGACGCAATGCCGAATTCTGTTTCTGTTCCCAGTACACGGACCATCGTCAACGAGGTAGTTTCCTGCATGGGTGGCGTCTTAGAGATAGTGGCCTGTCGTGACGGTTTCGATCTGACGCGAGTCGTCCGGGCCTCCGTTGATCGTCCGAAGATGCACGATCTTTTCGCCTTTTTTCCCTGAGATCTTCGCCCAGTCATCAGGATTGGTCGTATTGGGCAGGTCTTCGTGTTCTTTGAATTCTTCACGAATAGCGCGAATCAAGTCCTCAGACCGAAGGCCAGAGCCTTCCTTCGCGATCGCCCGCTTGACAGCAAACTTCTTCGCGCGCGACACGATACCTTCGATCAGCGCACCACTCGCAAAATCCTTGAAGTAGAGCACTTCTTTTTCACCGTTCGCGTAGGTAACCTCAATGAACTTATTCTCTTCCGAGGACGCATACATCGCCCCAACCGTGAGATCGGTCATCTGCTCGACCAAGGCCTTGGCGTCGCCGCCATGACGCGTTAAATCTTCCTCAGAAAACGGCAGGTCGATACTCAGATATTTCGAGAAAATATCCTTGGCCGCCACTGCATCGGGACGACCGACCTTGACCTTCACGTCTAACCGTCCGGCGCGGAGAACAGCCGGATCAATGAGGTCCTGGCGATTGCTCGCTCCGATGACAATGACATTGCGGAGTCGCTCCATCCCGTCGATTTCAGAGAGAAACTGCGGAACGATCGTCGATTCGATATCGGATGAGATCCCCGTGCCTCGGGTTCTGAAGAGCGCATCCATTTCGTCAAAGAATACGATGACGGGATTACCGTCCGCCGCCCGTTCTTTAGCTTTCTTGAAGACTTCTCGGACTTGCCGCTCGGACTCACCGACATACTTATTGAGCAACTCCGGGCCTTTCACATGCAAGAAATAGCTACGCACCTCTTTGCCGGTAAGATGCCCGAGCTTCTTCGCGATCGAATTCGCGACGGCCTTCGCAATCAAGGTTTTCCCGCATCCAGGCGGTCCATAGAGCAAGACCCCCTTGGGAGCGCTCAGCTTGTACTCTGAAAACAGGGCAGGATGAAGAAAAGGCAACTCCACTGCGTCGCGGACTTGCTCCAACTCATGCTGCAACCCGCCGATGTGCTCATAGTCGACATCGGGCACCTCTTCCAATACCAATTCTTCCGCTTCAGACCTCGGCAACTTTTCAACGACATACCCGGAGCGAGCGTCGTAGAGCAGATGGTCGCCGACGCTCAGATGTTCGGCCAGCAACGGGTCACCGAGCTCTGCAACTTTTTCTTCGTCGAAATGCAGTGTCACCAGAGCACGATTCCCTTCAAGCACATCCTTGAGCCGCACGACTTCGCCCTGGATATCAAAGCCCTTGACCTCAATGACGTTCAAAGCTTCGTTCAGGACCACTTCCTGCCCCTTGCGCATCGCACTCCCATTGATCGACGGGTGAAGACTGACTTTCATCTTTCGTCCGGACACATAGACATTTCCGGTTCCGTCAGTATTGAGACTCGAGAAGATGGCGTAGGCCGAGGGAGGCGCGGTCAGTTTTTCAACTTCTGCGCGCAACGCTTCAATCTGCACCTTCGCTTCTTGAAGCGTCGTAACGAGCTTTTCATTTTGTTTGGTGGCTTGATCGAGCTGGTAGCGGGATTGGTACAGCCGACGAATTTCATCTTCCATCGATTGGATCTGCACACGAAGCTTTTCAACTTCGCGAATATGTTCGTCGTTACGTTGTGCCACGCCTGCTTCTCCTTCAGTCAACCGCTTCGTAATGTGCGTGACAGAATCTCGGAGAGACCGGAATCGACTCGGACTTTCTTTCTTGCCATCCATGGCGCCGCTCGAAGAACGCGAAACCCCTTGCTGAATCGAGAAGTCCTTGTCTGCGCGGATTCTATCATCCGTTCCTGAGAGGGTCAACCGGACGGAGGCATCTTGCAATGAGTGAACCGTGCGTGATGCACATTACGGTACGAGTGTCACGGCCTCGAGTAATGCGTGCGTCGCCGATTCCACATCGGACGCGCCGAGAATCGCCGTGATCACCGCCACACCGAATGCCCCGGCGCGCCGCATCTCATGCGCACGGGCCGCCGTCACTCCGCCAATTCCAATAATGGGGATGCGTACCAGTCGACAGGCCTTCTCAAGAGTGTGAATGCCGAGCGGCGGACCGAACATCTGTTTGGATGGCGTCGCGTAGATCGGACCAAGAATGATGTAGTCTGCACCCTGCGACTCTACTTGTATCGCTTCCTCTACCGTATGCACGGAGATACCCAGAAGACGTTGCGCTCCCAGCAACCGACGTGCGACCGAAACAGACAGACTATTGCTGCGCAAATGGACACCGACTCCTTCCAGTGCTAACGCGATATCGATCCGATCATTGATGAGGAGTTGGGACCTGTGAGAAGCCGTTACAGCTTGCACCTCACGCGCAAGCCTCACGAGTTCCCTGGCTGAAAGATCACGCTCACGGAGTTGGACTATCGGTACGGCTGCCGTGAGCACTTGCTGCAGAAGGGGAACCAACGGACGTCCGTTGGTCTGATGGCGATCCGTCACGACAAGAAGACGGCTGGAGAGTGTCAGCATCAGGGAAGCATTGCATCAGGACCGCAGAGCGGGATGCTCAAAACGTTCAGACATCTCACCCACCCAACCCCGGCGCGCCAAGACGCGCCGTTCCGCAAGCAAGGCCGCAGGCGAATCGAAACCGGAGGCGGACCCTCGGGGGGTACGTTGAGGATTTCGATGAGCTGAGAACGACGCTGGCGGACGTTTTCAGCATCCTGCTAGAGCATACCCTCGATGGGACTGCTCGCTGTCGCATACAATTTTCTTGGGATTCGCCCGGCCTTGTACGCAAGCCGACCGGCATATACCGCATACTTCATCGCCTCGGCCATGGCTATAGGATCTTGGGCACCGGCGATGGCGGTGTTCATGAGCACCGCATCCGCCCCTAATTCCATCGCAAGAGCGGCATCGGACGCAGTTCCGACGCCGGCATCAACAATGATCGGCACCTTGATCATTTCCATGATGATCTTCAAATTGTACGGATTGCGGATACCAAGTCCCGATCCAATCGGCGCCGCCAACGGCATGACGGCGGGACACCCGATGTCGACAAGCTTCTGAGCCACGATGGGATCGTCATTTGTATAGGGCAGCACGATAAACCCTTCTTTAACCAGAATCTTCGCCGCTTCGATCAAGCCAGCCGTATCGGGGAAGAGAGTTCTCTCGTCACCCAGCACTTCGAGCTTAATCAAATTAGACACACCGGCGGCCCTGGCCAAGCGAGCATAGCGCAGGGCATCTTCTACGTTGTAACAGCCTGCGGTGTTGGGAAGAATGGTGTACTTCTTCGGGTCGAGATAGTCGAGGAGATTTTCCTTGGAGCGATCGGTAATATTGACACGCCGCACCGCCACAGTCACCACATCGGCTCCCGATGCCTCTATGGCTTTTTTGGTTTCAACAAAATCCTTGTACTTACCGGTCCCAACGAACAGCCGGGACGTAAACTCATGGTCGGCAATGACCAAGCGATCAGTCTGCATGGATGAAACCCCTCCGTAACAGGATGCTGAAAACGTCCGCCAGCGGCGTTCTCGCCGCGCTCAGAGGCTCAACGTACCGAAGCGTACGCCTCGCCTCTTCGCTTGCTGCGGCCTTGCTGGACGGCCTTTTTGAGCATCCTGATTGGACCTTATTGTGATTCAACATATACAATATGTAGCTCATTGACCTTGTAGCAACCCAGAATTGTTTCTCCGCAGTTGGCTTTGCTCTAAGCATCCACTGGCGTACCGCCACCGATGAAACTCAAGACCTCCACTCGATCTCCTTGTTTCAGACTTCGGTGATCGAGATCCTTGCGATCCATGATTTCCAAATTCAACTCCACCGCCACGCGCTCAGTCTTGATGGAAAGTTCTCGCAGCAAATCCCCCACGGTGGCATCAGCTCGACAGCTCCGCTGTTCGCCGTTCACTTGAATCTGAATCAATTCGACCATTATTTTATCCTAGGAGACCAGATTTCAGAATGTCAATAAACCTGAACATGTCCTCCCCTTGCCCCGCATCCCTGATCACGTCAGAATAGCACTTGTACGGCCTATGATATCTGCCCCACAACATAACCGGCAAGTCGCAGCCATCTTTCGGTCGATCGCGGAACGATTAGCCGCCCAGCGGGCGAACCCCTATCGGATCAGAGCCTATCGGAAGGCCGCAGATACCATCGAGGCCTTGGAAGAAGATATAGCGGATGTCGCCTCACGGCATGCACTGGAAGAACTTAATGGAATCGGTAGGGACCTGGCAGACAAGATTGAAGAATTTCTCAAAACCGGAATGATCCAGGCCTATGAGGCCTTGAGAACTCCCCTCCCTGATGTGGTGAGGACCTGGTCACAACTCCCGGGACTATCCGAATCTCTTGTGGCGTACCTCTACACCCGCCTGGGTATCACCACATTGCCTGATCTTGAACGACTAGTGCGTTCGCACCTACTGCGCACCGTACCAGGATTCTTAGGATCGGAAGAACGGCTGCTGGAGGCGATCGTCTCACAACAGCAGCCTTCTATTAGGAAGCTCGAGGAAGCTCCTTGAAGATCTTCCAGGTCTTCAGCATCTCAACCGCCTTTTGGAGCTGAACATCCTGGTCAAGCGATGGATCGCCTGAGACATCAGCGGAAGGAGGCTGAGGCACGGTCCCATTCTTCTGGGTGCCCTCTTCCTGTCCTTTGCCCGCCTGAGCCGGTTGGTCTTTCCCCGGCACGACCGCAGACTTGGCTTGTTTCTGCTCCCCGTCCTTTTCACTGGGCTTTGTCTCACCTGCCTTGGCGACAGTAGTTGGTGGTTGAGCTTTTACGACAATGTCAGGCGTAATTCCGGTTGATTGGATCGAGCGCCCTTTCGGTGTGTAGTACTTCGCCGTTGTGAGGCGGAGCCCGGACCCATCCCCCAGCGGGAGAATCGTTTGCACCGATCCCTTGCCGAACGAGGTCGTGCCAACAATGACTGCCCGCCCATAGTCTTGCAAGGCACCAGCCACAATCTCAGATGCACTGGCGGACCCTTCATTGACTAAAACTATCATGGGCGAGTCGTCCATTTGATCTTTCCCCTTGGAGACCCACTCGTCCTTCTTACTTTCGCGTCCTTTGGTATAGACCACTAATTTGCCACCGGGAAGAAACTGCTCGGACACTTCAACGGCCGAGGTCAGCAGTCCACCAGGATTATTGCGGAGGTCGAGGATCGTCGACTGGAGCTTCTGATCTTTGAACTGTTTGAGTACCTTGCTCAAATCCCGTCCCGTTGATTCTTGGAATTGCGTCAGACGCACGTACCCGATATTGTCCAACACCTTCGACTTCACACTCTCAATCTTGATGGTATCGCGGACCAGCGTAAATTGGAGCGGGTCGGGAGTCCCTTCCCGCTGAATGGTCAAATTGACCTTCGAGCCCTTGGGGCCACGCATTTTCTGAACCGCATCCATCAATGTCAGGTCCTTGGTCGTCTCGTCGTTCACTTTCGTAATGAAGTCACCCGACTTGACTCCGGCTCGATGGGCCGGCGTGCCCTCGATGGGGGCAATGACCGCCAAACGGTTCTCCTTGACTCCGATCTGTATACCGACGCCCCCGAACTCACCCTTCGTTTCAACCTGCATTTCCTTATACATATCCGCGGTCATGTAAGCCGAATGCGGATCAAGGGTTGAGAGCATCCCGCGAATCGCCCCCTGAACGAGATCCTTCACTTTCGTTTCATCGACGTAACTCTTCTGAACTTGGGTCAACACCTCGGAAAATGTCTTCAACTCTTCGTAGGTTTCCGTGGCATGCCCTGTCCGTTCCCATCCCTTGCCGAGCAGCACGCCCACGACCAGCGCCACCACCACCGTCGGGCCTAACATCCAGAATCTTCGTTGAGGATCCTGTTCCATAATTTAATATCCTTTCCTCTTCCCGTTCCTTTCAACGATGGTGAAAACGCCGCTTTTCTCATCCTACCGACCCAGGCGGGTACTTCATCCCCCCCGCCCTGAATCTGCCAAGACAGCCAGGGACGCGCCTGCTGTTCCCATGCAGCATTCTCGCCTCTTCGCTCGGTGCGGCTTTTTTGAGCATCCTACCCGTGTATTCTCTTTCTGTCCAAAGATGTCAACTATTATAAGCTCTGTTGATGCCTAATTGGTTTTTCCGAAGCCTGCTAGCGCCTCGCCAACCACTGGAGAGGATCAATAGGCTCTGCCCCCTGCCGTAACTCAAAGTATAGAGTATTTTCACCCGTCATGCCTGTGTCGCCTGTTTCGCCGATCGCCTGCCCCGCTGCCACCTGTGCTCCCACTGCCGTCATTATCTTCGACGCATGGGCATACAGCGAAAAGAACCCATTCTCATGATCAAGGATTATAACGAGTCCGTATCCTTTCAACCAGTCTGCATAGACGACGGACCCAGGCATCACTGCATGAATGGCACTGCCCTCAACCGTCTTGATTTCAATACCCCTGCGCTGCACATAGGTGTTGAAGGTTGGATGTTTCTGACGGCCAAAGAAGGAGACTATGCTCCCATCGGCCGGCCACGGCAGTGCACCCTTCACCCCTCGCGGGGCGATCGTCCCGGTCGGAGGTCGGGCCGCGGCTGCGCGGCGGCGCTGCTCCAATTCGCGCAACAGACTATCGATGCGCGACGCAGACCGTTCCAATTCTTGGAGGGCATGCTCATATGACTCTTTTTCATGTGTAAT
>DATEPD010000289.1:0-3557 GCA_035273365.1 Nitrospiraceae bacterium
GTTGAAGCAAGTCGAATCTTCACTCAACCTTGGCCTTGACCTCGACCTCAGCCTACCTCACTTACTGCGGCCTTGCTTGGGTCAAGGGACGTCCCTGGGCGAAGAGGCTGTCTTGGCAGACTCAGGGTGGGCGGGTGAAGTAATCGCCAGGGTTGGGTGGGTGAGAAGGCTGGCCATTTTGAGCATCCTGAAATAATTCTTCCGTAGCCTACTAAATCTACGTAAAGATTTTACGCTTGTGAAAACTCTGCTTCGAGTGCTCCAGTATCTTCGTCCTCACCGATCAATGGTGGTCGGCACCTTCCTGTTTGCCGGGTTGGCGACCGCATTCGAGCTGATCCCGCCATGGCTGATCAAAGTGATCATCGACGATGTGATTCAGGCTGGCCAGACTCAGCTCCTGGTATGGGTATTTCTTGGGCTCTGTGGCGCGTATCTGTTGCGGAATCTCTGCGGGTCGATGCGGATTCGTCTGAATAATGGGCTGGAGCAGCAAGTCGTTCATGATCTGCATGTCCAAGTGTTTTCCGCACTCCAGCGATTATCGATCAGTTTCTTCGAGAATCGCCCAACAGGCGAAATCATGTCGCGGGTGTTGAACGATACAGAGCACATGCAGCGTATCTTTGTCGATGGCCTCGAAGAGATCATTACGGCCGGGCTGACGTTGATCGGGATCATGATCATGATGTTCATGCTCAGTTGGAAGCTGGCTCTGTTGGCGCTCGTGCCGATCCCTCTCTTGGTGGTGGGGGCCGCGCTGTTCACCAAACGTGTTCATGGGCACTATCGCGTGATTCGAAAGGGTGCGGCAGAACTGAATGCTTTGTTGCAAGACATGTTGGCAGGCATCCGGGAGACGATGGGTTTCAATCGCCAGCCCTACGAGCAGGAGCGATTCGACCGGAAGAGCGATCGGTGCCGGCAGGATACATTGAAGGCCATGTACCTCTGGTCCTACTACTCCCCGGGTATGATGCTGATCGGGAGTCTTGGAGGGGCGATGGTGCTCTGGTTCGGGACCGCCGAGGTGTTACAACACCGTCTTTCCGTCGGCGAACTCGTGATGTTCATCTCGTATCTTGCGCTCTTCTATGTACCGATCAATCAGATCCACTCCGTCAATCACATGCTGCAGCATGCTTTGGCTGCAAGCGAACGGGTCTTCGAAGTGCTGGATCTCATTCCGGAGGTCAGCGATCGCCCGGACGCGCGCACTCCAGTGGCTCGATTGCGAGGAGAGGTTGCCTTTCGTCGCGTCGGGTTTCATTATCGAGCCGATGCGCCGATCTTGACCGACGTCACGATATCCGTCCAGGCGGGAGAGCGCATCGCGCTTGTCGGTCCGAGCGGGGCGGGTAAGAGCACCACGCTCAAACTACTGATGCGGTTTTATGATGTGACGCAGGGAGCCGTCACCATCGATGGGTACGATATCCGCAATCTTCCCTTGGCCTTTCTTCGAAGCCAAATCGGGCTGGTCCAGCAAGAGCCATTTTTATTCAATGGTACCGTGAGAGAAAATATCTTGTACGGGGACCTCTTGGCCGGACAGGACGAGGTTGAGGCAGCGGCGAAGGTGGCCCGTGCGCATGACTTCATCATGGCGCTTCCGGAAGGATACGATACCTGGATTGGAGAGCGCGGGGTCAAGCTTTCCGTCGGGCAACGGCAGCGCATATCGATTGCACGTGTGATCCTGAAGGACCCTCCGATCGTCATGTTTGATGAGGCCACGTCCAATATCGACACGGAGACTGAAGTGAAGATTCGGGAGGCGCTGGACGACCTGACGAAAGGGCGAACGACGATCATCATTGCCCATCGCCTCTCCACCATCCATGGCGTGGATCGAATCATTGTCGTGGATCATGGACGTGTCGTCGAAGACGGGACGCACGAGACCTTGATCGGGCACGAAGGGGTGTATGCGCGGCTTTACGACGCCCAATTCCAAGTCTAGCAAAATGCTGAAAAAGTCCGCCAGCAGCGTTCTCCCCTCGAAAGCATCCTCAACGTAGCCCAGAGGCTACGCCTCCGGTGCTTTCTTCGGCTGCGGCCTTGCTGACGGCCTTTTTGAGCAGCCTGCCGTGACAGTCTCGATGCGGCATTCTCGTTGCCTCCCGTGAGGAAACCTGAGAATCAATCATCAGGCGGCCATGCAGTATCAACGGAAGGAGTACGGCGTGATTGCAAGACCTTAAACTATTTGATCCGACAGAAACCTCACCGACTAGGCGCGGAGACATGGATCAGACAAAGCCACTAATAGATGTTAGTTTGTTTCTTCACGGGGATTCACTTAATCCGGCACAAGTCACGTTGATGCTGGGGACGGAGGGGTCGAAGACGCGAAGCAAGGGTGAAAAATGGCGCACCTCTACGGATCATGAGGTAACGGCGAAAACTGGACTGTGGCAATTGAGTGCCAGCAGAGAATCGATGTCAGTACGCGACCAACTTTCTTGGCTTCGGCAAAAATTGAGTTCGGCTACATGCCCGCCTTCACGGATCCCCGGTGTTCAGTACGCGGACATTGATGTGTTCATTGCGTTGGGTTCAAATGATCAGGGTGGAGGAGATCATGAATTTCAACTGAGCTCGGAGGATTTGGCGTGGATAAGCAGTCTTGGAACTACGATTTCATTCACTTTGACTTATGCCCGTGAAGAACCTCAGGACATTATCGGGCAACAGGAAAAATGAAACTCCTGTTCTGTCTGCCTGTCCGGTAGGGGATAGGATTGACCGTAGTCTTCCGGAATGTATTGCCTGATCACAGTCCCACCAGCGTTTTGATTTCTGCTCGCAACGTGTCTTGTTGTTCGGTCGCCCAGGCATCGAGTCGGGGGAACAGATGGACCAATGGACCGGTGAAGGGAGCGACGACGGTATCGCGACGCTCCGACAACATGCCGTCAGTCTCGGCGATACGGATTTTTTCGTCTGCGATATGCCTCGACAGGAATTTCGAAATCATGAGTTGCTGACCCGGCGTCCCTGTGACAGCCCCAAGGATCTTGCTGCGAAGCACATCCAACTCTTCTGGAATGGCCACCTTCACCCGTACAGCCTGGGCGGTCGGCCAAGATGCTCGCTGGATCGAGTAGTCATAGGAAAACACCTGTTCGCGGGGCTCGCGGTAGGGTCCGGTTACATCCGTAATCTTCATCCGGTTATCCATCGTGATTCCTCGTCTCCAATTATGCGCGAGCTCCAGAGAGGTAGCGCACGACACGTTCGGCGGCGATTGCCCCGTCACGAATACAGTCTGGAATCCCGACGCCTCGATAGCCGGCACCAGTGAGGATCAGCCCCCCATAGCGACTGAGTGCCGCCTCAATCTGGCTCAACCGATCGAGATGTCCAAGCGTATACTGCGGCATGGCCTTTATCCAGCGATTGACTTCCACATAACCCGGCGTTGCCGTTACGCTGCACATACTGGCCAGTTCTGTCTTGACCCGTGCCACCAATGCCTGATCATCCAATTGAAGAATCGCTTCCCGTCCGACTCCGCCGACATAGCAACGCACGAGCAGTTGATCCGGTGGAGC
>DATEPD010000290.1:0-3003 GCA_035273365.1 Nitrospiraceae bacterium
CCTCTTCGAACTCGAACTCTTTGCGCAATCCCAACACGCGCATGAACCATTTCGCGCTGCGCGACGGATCACGGACAGCCAGTCCGAAGTGACCGACCGTGCCAATTGTAAACGGCACCTTCATGCCTACTCCCTTAGCGAGACCAGTGAATAACTCCGCGCGCGACCGTCCCTACTCTTGATACAACCATGCCCCCGCTTCCGAGCCTCATAGGGAGGCGTATTCTATGAGGAAATCCGACGAAGGCACAAGAGGCGCTCCTATTGCTCTTTCGGCCAATATAGTCTTTCGTTTTCACACCGATTTCTGCTGTTCGGTCCGCGTCAAACGCCTGCCAACGCTGTTCCAATGTATTGAAGCATCCTGTGAGAAACAGCACGAGCATCAGGGCGAAGCAAGAATGAAGACTGATCTTAGTCACAGAGATCTCCATTCAACAGCTTCGATTTAGGACTCGTCCTTATGTCGGAAAAAGTATGTCTGGTAAAACACATACTCATTGTTGGTTTTCGGCCAGGGTAGCGAGGACACTGCCGCCACAAGTTCTCGCGACGGAGTTCCGTCTATCCGACTGCCCAAATCCTTGACTCCCTCAGGACGTATCACGAGCAGCAAAGAAATCACCTTTGTCGGCGGTTTATCGCGGACAACCGGATTGAGCGCAGGCACAATCCTTCCGTGCATCTCCTTGGAGCCATCCAGCCAACCCCCGGGAGGAATACCTCGAATCGCCATTGCTCCGGGATAGACCACGATCGATGAGTCCTGAAAGTCCAGGTTTTTCCCAGCTAAGGAGACGATCAAGGGAACATTGAATTCAGCCCACCAGCTTTGCACAGCATGTTTTAAGGCTGCGTCCTGTGTTTTGCCGGTACCCACCACTCCATAGGACAACGCAGGCTCCTTTTTTCCTTCCGTCGAGACCTCGAATCGTACACCGCAGACATATTCGGAAGCTGAATCGTTACATTGCTCGATATATGGAAACACCTCAAGTCGGTGGTTTCCTACGTCAATCTTTGTGCCGTTTACTTTGTAATCGATACCGCGCAATAAGCTGGTCACTCCCTCCCCTTGAGGCTCGGCAATCATCGAAGCCACATCTTTAGACGGATTGCCACAGCCGAGCAGGCTTCCCAAGCCAGCCATCAACAATGAGGCCATGACAATTCCCCAGCCTCTTGAAGATGGAAGAATCATATTCTGTACCAACTCATCCTCTGACGTACTGACATCCCTCGGGATAGTAGCCACAGTAGCCTACTCCCCGTCATGTTGACAGCGCAACCAGCCGGCAGATGTTGATTTATTCCCGTTCAGATAAAACCAAACGCGGAAGGGTTGGGTTGCTGGCGAGGGTGGAACGGTGTGGCGCTCAGTGTACTGAAACCTGAGAGAACAGGTGAATTACAACGACGCCTGAAATAATCAGAGCCATTCCCAACATGGCCGGAACATCCAGCCGTTGCCCTAGAAACAAGGTTGCAGTAATGGCGATAAGCACAATGCCTACGCCTGACCAGACAGCATAGACAATGCCTACCGGAATCGCCTCCAGTGTCAGAGACAACAAATAAATTGCCGTGCTGTAACCAGCCACCACCAGCATCGAGGGCCAAAGCCTGGTGAATCCATCGCTGGATTTGAGTGCCGTCGTGGCGATCACCTCAACAACGATTGCTACGGCAAGAATCGACCAGTGCATCATAGTAACCTCTCTTCATTGAACAAGATGACTCCTCCGCAATGCCCCTAGTCGACGCAATAGGACTCAGTCTCGCCGATGGACTCGTTAAGGGCAACATACAGTCTCTCTTGACTCTCCCTGCTCTGGGCTTATCTATATGAATGTAACGCCTCAATTAAAATAGGAGGTGAATACGATGAAAAATACTCGCTCATTAATTGCGGCCATTCTGGCATTTAGCGGATTCATTGCAATGGGCATGTGGATCGCTTGGAGTACATTGCATTCCTGAATCCAACTGCACTTTCATAGGTTAGAATTTCACTGAAGAGAGGCTCATCAGGGCTACTCAACTAACGGAGGGTAGCCCTTCACGTCTTCTTGCTTTCTCGTCATAATCAAGCAAGACTTCGGCGAAACGAGACGCGAGTGGTTAAGGACTTCTCATCAATGAGCCACCGCTGGTCCGGGTCTTTGTCCGAGTGAATGCTGTGGTGAGCAAGGGAGGGGATCATGGTAGGCCTCTTTACCGTGCTCGCGGTCATCGCTGCTGGTGCTGCCTCAGTCTATTTCATAAATTCATCAATGGGGATGCAACTCATTCGCAAAAAGAGTGTGTCTACCATCCTACACGATGTGAAAGCCCTACAAAGTTCAACGCCTCAGACGCCGCTCCATGAGATCTATTCTTCTCTTGCGGAAGAAAGAGCCCAAAAGAATACCTGGCTCACGGATGTCAATTATCTGCATGTGTTACGGGACGCCGGATGTTTCGATCCGAGAATGGCACCACAACCTGAGCAATTTGCTGAGTTAATGGCGAGCGTGGAGGAAAAGATCAGACACGCAAGCGGTGTGAAAACATAAGGAACGCCGCCCCACACGCCAAACATATGGGAGATCAGAAGGGTGATGAATCAATTCTGAATCTGCAAATTATTATTGACCTTGACCACCCCGTCAACTTGACTCGCAAGGTGTTCCGCCTGAGCCCGCTGTACGTCTGTCTTTACTACCCCACTCAGATTCACCACCCCGTTCTCGGTATCAACGTTGATACGTGGGAAGTGGGAAGCGTGGTCTCTTATCAACTTCGCCTGCACAGCGACAGAAATCGAGGCATCACTGATTGGACGGGTGGGTCCTTTTCCGATGCAACCATTTAAGCTTCCCAAGAGCATGAGCGACACGCACGACAAGGTACCGACGACTTTAGGAATCAATGCCATGAGACACCAATGCAATCTTCCATTTTTCTGGAACCCTACACTCAGAAAGAAGACACGTCAACTTTCCATTCGTTGACCAGTCCCAT
>DATEPD010000291.1:0-2508 GCA_035273365.1 Nitrospiraceae bacterium
GCGGTCTCCGGCGAATCGGATCCGTGCACCGCGTTAAACTCGATGTTCGTCCCATGTGCTTTCCGTATCGTACCCGGCTCCGCCTTGGCCGGATCCGTCGCACCCATCAGTTCCCGATTTTTTTTAATGGCGTTCTCTCCCTGCAACACCATCACCAGCGATGGACCTGAACACATAAACGCACAGAGGCTGTCAAAAAATGGCCTGGCTCTATGCACCGAGTAAAATCCCTCCGCCGTCGGCTTCGCCATCTGCATCAATTTCATGGCCACCGGCTTCAATCCCGCGTTCTCATAGCGGCTGAGGATATCGCCCATCACTTTCTTTTTCACCGCATCCGGCTTAATGATCGCTAACGTTCGTTCACTCATCGTCTCTACGGTTCCTCCGCATAGTTAAAGAATTAAATGAAGCTCGACCAGCGCATTATAGGCAGGCCTCCTTTGGCTTGCAAGCCGATGATGATTGAATAGAACTTCCTAGATCTGATGTTCCAAAACGACGAACAGTCGAAACGCGAGAAGTTGTGCCAACCACCCCAGCTTTCGTTCCAACCTAAGAGTCGGTGCGACCAAACTCCTTGGAATCATCGACGAGTGCTCAAATCCTCCACTTAATGGATAGGCGAAGAACGCGAGCCGCTTCATGTGTCGAACGGCCAAGCCTGGATAACGTGCGTGAAACCGCGCCACTCCTTTTTCAAATAGAATCGTTGCCATGGCTTGATTGGAGTCAAAGGGCTGACGATCTACTCGGGGAGTCGTGACCAGCAACGGGTCTTGGGTCAAGTCAACGGGCTCGGGATGGAGGTATCGATAGATCGGCCAGGACGCCCAGGAGATGTACGGGTCCATGATGATAATCCTGCCGCCACCCTTGAGTGTGCGCAGGGCCTCATCGAAGAACAGAGAAACATTTTCAATGTGGTGTAACGTATCAAACAAGACGAGATTGGCGAGGGAGCCGGTCTGAAACGGAAGTCGTTGCGCATCGGTCACTGCGTCCAGCCATGGGAGCGAGACGACATCGGTACAGCAAACTCCTGATGCATACTCCTTGAGATTTCCTGTTCCGCCGCCGACCTCGACCGTTCGTCCCGGAGCCAACCACCTGGCAATGTCCCGGTACCAATCCCTGTAGAGCTGCCGAAGCACCGGCTTGCGTTGCCATATTTCTCGATGTCGATGCAGGACGTCATCAGACATTACACGGCCTTCAATCGAAAGAACCCATAGACCGTCATCTTCAGCAGCAGCCATCCATGCGCAAATCGCTGAATGTTGCTGCTGCCATAGGTTCGATCCTGATAGCGAATCGGGATTTCTAGAATATGGAGATTCAATTTTGAGGCGCCGAATAGCAGGTCGAAATCACCGAAAGGATCAATGTCCCCGAAGTAATGACGGTTCGCCACCAATCGTTCGTAGTCGCGGCGAAACAAGACTTTTGTCCCACAGAGCGTGTCTTTGATCCGCTGGTTCAGCAGCCAGGAGAAGGCCATGCTGAAGAACTTGTTCGCGAGGAGATTCAGCACGCGCATCGCCTGCGACTCCATGGGATAGACGAGACGGCAACCATTGATGAATTCACCTTTGCCGCTCGCAATGGCATCATAAAATTTGGGGAGATCCTCCGGCGGCACCGTCAGATCCGCATCCAGGATCATCAGGATATCCCCTTTGGCCTGCGCGAATCCTTTCCGTACGGCATCGCCCTTCCCCGTTCCGTCTTGCACCAGAAAGCGGATATCCCTGCCGGGATAGGCCGCCATGACACGCTGAATTTCTTCGGGTGTTCCGTCGGTCGAATGCCCATCCACGAAAATAATTTCCTGATGCCCTCCGAACGGCGGTATCCGCCGCACGGCGGCCTCAATATTCCCCCTCTCATTCCGGCATGGGATGACGATCGTGGTAGAGAAGATGTCCGCTGTATCTCGCACACGAGGACGCGCGACGACGTAGTGGCACAGACAGAGCTTGTTCACCAGAGGGAGATAGGCCAAAAACTTGTTGAACAGTGTGGACAGGAGCGGAATACGTTTCGGGAACAAGAGCCGCCGTTCCGTCTTTACCACTTCGAAGTCCGACAAATGCAGGAGATTGACAATGTCGGCCGGTGACAGCCAGCTCTGCTCCCGTTGCGGCATTTTCATGCCAATTTTCTCACCCAATCGGAGTACAGGCTCCCAGAGATAGTTGTAATTCGACACAATGATGCGGGTCCTAGCGGTGCAGACCCGATGCAACCTGGTGAGCGCAGCCTCGACATCCAACAAGTGTCCGATCACATCGGCCAGAATAATGACGTCGAACCTTTCGCGCAGCTCCAGCGTTTCCGCATCGCTGACGTGAAATTCCAACGAGGGATGCTGCCGAGCCGCCTCGCTGACCATCGCCTCACTCAGATCGACTCCGACTCCTCGAGACGGTTTGAGGGCAGCCAGTAAATTCCCCAGGCTCGACCCCACTTCGAGAACCCGAAGACCTTGGGGAACCAGAAATTGAA
>DATEPD010000292.1:0-3243 GCA_035273365.1 Nitrospiraceae bacterium
GGACACACTATGAAACCATGGATGCACATAGGGACCATTGTTTTCTGTATCACGCTAGCCGCCTGCAACGGGGACAAGCCGAAAGAACTGCTCGAGACCGCTGAGTTGGAAGAGCGGCAACACAATGTCGTACACGCAAAACAACTCTACGAAGAGCTCATCCGTCTCTATCCATCCAGCCCACAAGCGGAAACCGCAAAGGCGCGTCTCGTCTTACTCAATAAAACTCCGTAGTTCATCTGACTTTGTCATCTTCATGCCTTTCTTCCGTACGCACTGAATGCGCAATGAAGGATTCTTCTCAAGAATATCCCTCCCTTCAAAGCCATTGCGCTTACGAGCAGCCCTGCTATAGTACAAATTAAGGACCATACCAATCATGGTCTATCGGGGGAGGTAACATGGCCAAGCCCTATGCAGTTCGAGAGGGGCAACGCATTTCGGTCCGTTATCCCTTTCTCTACCATGGCGAGGGGTTCCACGGGAAAGGGCAGCTCTGGGAACTATCGGCATCCGGCTGGCGGTCCACGGGGGACCACCCGGTCACACAGGGTATGGTCATGCCGGTTGATATCGAATTGCCCAATCAGAAGGGAAAATCGAAGTACCTGCTCATCAAATCTGCTATTGTTCGATGGTCGAACGGATGCGATGCTGGGTGGGAGATCCAAACGATGGACAAAGCGTCGCGGGCTAGGCTGACTCGGTTTCTTAACCAGTTGTCGTCCAAGTCGGCCAGGGCAAAATCTCGGTAATACGAATGTTCCGCATTCACTGCGAGCCCCGAGGAAACCATGGGAAGAACGCGTTCGTTGTCCGTTGGTATTCTCGATAGTCCTCTCCCCGGCTCGCAAGGGCCTGTCCCTCCACCCAGGGAATTCCCGTAACTTTCAAAAGCGCCCAACCCATGCCGATCGGGCCAATCCAGGTCACGAACCATCCAGGCGTATTCACCCCCATCACCACATAGGCCCACCAGTGCAACCATTCAAAGAAATAATTCGGATGGCGTGAGTACCGCCAAAATCCATCGCGACAGACACGGTCGCGATTGCAGGTCTTGGATCGGAATTGCGCGAGTTGCCAGTCCGCGATAGCTTCCCCGGACACAGCGACGATCCAGATCAGCAACCCGACGAGCTCGATCAGTGCGAACGGAGGTCGTGGATTTTGTATTAGAACCAGAAACGGAAGAGAGAAGAGGACTACGGCCGCCGCTTGCAGCTGAAAATACCCAAACATCCTAACCCATTCTGAAGAACCCCATTGCTCGCGCAGGCGCCGATAGCGAGCCTCCTCCGTCTTACCGATCACACGATTGAATAGGATGTAGAATCCCAGTCTGCCTGCATAGAACAGGACCAAGGCGGCCATCAGTGTTTTTCGCTCTGTTTCTCCGGTGGCCTGTGTGACATACCACAGTACTACCGCGATGAGACCCGCACACCAGCCGACATCTGCGATCGAGACATTGCGCACCCGACGTTGCAGAGCCCAGAGGCCGACCATGACCATGGCCATGACGAGGTATGCCGTGAGGACGAGCGCGAAGGGATCGGTTGTCATGACGCGATGTAATCCCACAAGTCCGCCCCTCGGCGTGAACGTCCGGTGAGCCATTCACGAAATCCCGGAATGCGAAACGAGAGGAGACTCTGGATCTTGTCGCAGCGGAGCGAGAGATCAGCGGGCCTCGGGCCCCCAACATGATTCCGTGCGGAGCCTTCGACGAGCCGACCTTTCAGCTCTGGATACCAAGGCAGTAAGGTTTCACCAATTTCCCAGCGCGAGAGCCGGTCGCTCCCGCCCAGATGATAGAGACCAGGCTGCTTGGATTCGACTAGTGCCCAGATAACTCGGGCTATGACACCGGCTGGAAGCGGGCAACGAAACTCGTCGGCATAGAGTATCACGTCCTTGCCGGCCTGAACGGTCCGACACATATCTTCGACGAAACTCCTGTTGCCGGTCTTCGAAGTTCCGGCAGTCAGGACAATCCGAACGACGGAATGTATGGAATTCTGCAAGACAGTCTGTTCGGCTTGCACCTTGGTCTGGCCATACACGTTAAGTGGGTTCGGTTCATCCGTCTCGCCATACCAGCCGGTCCTTCCGTCGAAGACTTCCCCGCTGGACAGGAAAATGAAGGGAATGTCCCGTGACAGCTGCGCGAGGTGCGCCGTGACCTCCACATTAATGCGGCGGGCTAGTTCAGGATCTTGCTCACAGTCTTTTGTCCTGCTGAGAGCCGCGCAGTGAATCACTGCGTCAGGTTTGATGGATTGCCACGTGCGTTCGGCGTTTGCGTGATCGGTTAGATCAAGATCGGCGCGGGCCAGCCCCTGCACATCCCAATCAGGGGCCCATCTCGGGGCAGTTTTCACAAGATACTGCCCGATCAACCCCGCTGCCCCGGTGATGATCGCGCGAGGTGCCATGGTGGGTCACTTATTGGCGCGTCAGTTTGCGGTAGCGAATGCGGTGCGGCTGATCGGCTTCTTTGCCCAACCGCTTCTTCCTGTCCGCTTCGTATTCACTGTAGTTCCCTTCGAACCACACCACCTTGCTGTCGCCTTCGAAGGCCATAATGTGGGTCGCAATCCGGTCCAGAAACCAGCGATCGTGGCTGCTGATGACGGCGCAGCCGGCGAAACTTTCCAATCCTTCTTCCAGTGCACGCAAGGTGTTGATGTCGAGATCGTTGGTCGGCTCGTCGAGAATGATGAGGTTCGCCCCTTCTTTCAACATACGGGCCAGGTGCACCCGGTTGCGTTCCCCGCCTGAGATGTCCTTCACCTTCTTCTGCTGATCGGTGCCCGCAAAGTTGAACCGGGCGCAGTAGGCCCTGGCGTTGACTTCAGCCTTGCCGAGCTGGATGGTCTCGTGACCCTCGGAGATGATGTCGTAGACGGATTTGCTCGGATCCAGGCTACGATCCTGGTCCACATAGCCCAACTTGACCGTTTCACCAACCTTGATCGCTCCCGCATCCGGCTTCTCTTTCCCGATGATCATGCGGAACATCGTCGTCTTACCGGCTCCGTTAGGACCGATCACGCCGACAATGCCGCCCTTGGGGAGACTGAAGCTGACATTCTCGTAGAGAACCTTGTCCCCATAGGCTTTGCTGAGGCCCTTGGCTTCGACGACCACATCGCCCAGCCGTGGGCCCGGCGGGATGTAGATCTCCAAGTCCGCAGCCTGCTCGTCTTGTTTCTGATTGACCAATTCCTCATAGCGGTT
>DATEPD010000293.1:0-4799 GCA_035273365.1 Nitrospiraceae bacterium
CGCATCGGGCGTCACGATGGCCGACAGAATCAACGCGGCCATGATCGCGTATTTCCGATACTTCGCGAGCACCTGAGCCGACACCACGCCAACTCGTGCCAGAATGGTGAGCACGAGCGGCAATTCAAACGCGCAGCCAAAGATCAGCAGAAATTTGACGTTGAAATCGATATAGGTCCCGACACTCAAGAGCGGGGTAACGTCATGATCCATGCCGAAGCTGACAAAGAAATTGATGACCAGTGGGAGGATCACGAGATTGCAAAACATTAAACCGAGAGCAAAGAGCCCACCCGCCAGCGCAAACAGCGGAAAGCCCCAGCGTTGCTCCCTGGGGAGCAGTGCCGGTTCAATAAACTTCCAGCACTGATAAAAGATGACCGGAAAACTCGCGATAATCGCTGCCAAAAACGAGACTTTGATCGAGGCGAACAAGGCTTCCGTCGGTCCGTAGAACACCAGCTGATTGGGGAACGGACGATTCAACCAGGCGACCATCTCGCCGGAAAAGGCAAACGACACGAGCAGGGCCACCAGAATCGTGGCCCCGATGATGATCAGACGCTGCTTGACGGTCCTGATATGTGCGGCAAGGGGATTGAGAATCTGTGCCATAACTCCGGTCCCGCTTGCTGGTTGACGCCGCTCCCACGATACCGCTCCTCACTGTGGAGCAGCCTGTAGCTCGTGGTCTCGGCAGACACGGATCAGTTCGGCCATCTTGTCCTTCTTGGCCAACTTCTCTTTGTGCAAATGCTTCATAGACAATTCTTCGGCGGGAGTCAGTACGTGGCGCTTCTGCAATTGGATCAATTCTAGATCCAGATTGTGGTGCGCCTCTTCCAGTGCGCGAAACTCTTGACTGGATTGGCGCAGTCGCTCCGCAATCATACTGTCTGTCAGCATGTCACACCTCCCGGTTATGAAATTACTGCAGAGGCTTGAGACGTCCTCCTTCGCGACCGACTTCGTTAGTCAATCGACCTAACTCCGACACAATCGGGTCCAGTTCCATCAACAACGCATCTTCAATGGGATTCGTGTAGTATGTGGGTCTGATCGTCACGTCGCGGAACCCAAGACTTCTATAGAGTGCATACGCGGCATGGTTCGAAGCCCGCAATTCGAGCACGGCGCACCTCGCCGCTTGTGCCAGCCCCATCTCCAGAGCCCGTATGACCAAGGCCCGGGCTATACCCTTGAGCCTCATCGACTCGATGACCGCCAGGTTCATCAGCCGTACTTCCTCGAAGACGACCCAGAAACAGAGATATCCGACAATCGAGATGGAGCCGACTTCGCCAGGCAGCACCTGCTTTGCCAACAGGAAATGTGCAAAGGGATTACCGCTCAGTTCTGCTTCTAACATTTTGCGCGTCCAGGGGGCCGAGAAGCAAGCTTCTTCGATCTGCAGAATGTCCGGCAGAGACTCGATGGTCGCCGGCTCAATAATCCATGCATCCATACACTGCAGCCTTCCTTAACCCAGCCACTGATCATGCTCCCTCTACGTGCCGCCCGTGCCTCTCCCTCGTATAGCCCGAGCCCGCATCGCGGGAGTCCGTGCCGCCACTGCACGCACGTTCACTTTTCTTGCGACCCGTTCCTGACGTTGAGCGATCGGTGACAGACCGCCGGACTCTTCGTACTTCAGTTCTGCAGCGGTGCGTTGTACATAGAGCGGACTGATACCGGTTCCTGCATACTCACCCCTTTGGAACCGCTCGATTCCTGCCAATCCAATCGAAACGGCTGAGGGTTTCATGGCAGAGTTCGGCGCTTCGACGAACATGGCGGAGGAAGGCATCGATGCACGGATGGCTAACGTTTCAGCCGTCCAACCCTCGCCAAATACGAGACCCGATCCTGTGAGGCAACTCCCCAGCATCGCCGCTGTACCCACCTGTTCTGACATCACACGCTCCAATCGATTATCGTCCGTCCAGCGAAAGAGCGCCCAGTAGAGTTCCCCGCGCCGACTATTGAGAATGGGACAGAGTAGCGTCGAGGTTCCTCTCAAATTCCAGGCCATTCCCTCCAGTGTCGGTACCACCATCAAAGGGAGCTGAGTAATCGTCCGGAACGCGAGGAGCGTGGCCAGGCCGACACGAAGTCCCGTGAAAGATCCGGGACCGATCGACACAACGAGGCCTTCCAACTGCGTGAGCGTTAAACCTGACTCATGCAACAATCGATTGATCGTCGGCAGCAACAGCTTGGCATGCGACCCAGCCGCGTCCTGATCGTGACGGACAAGGACACGCGACTCATCAAGGATCGCGACACTCTGCCATGAGGTTGCCGTCTCGACCGCTAATACTTTCATCGAAGCGACACCTGCGCAAGGTCGGTGGCTGTTAAGGGTTGGTTTGGAATCATCTCGTGAAACGTTACCTCCACGCTTCCCTGCCCCTTCCCATCGTTCAAAAAAATCTTAAAGGGCCTCAGGAGCCGCCTATCGCCGGCACTCGAGGTCGAATCCACCTCCCCGATCGTACGGAAATCCTCGTACTGGATAGTGGCTTCCACCGTTCCGGACTCCGTAAGCCGCTCTTCACGGACAACAAGAAATGTTTGCCGCTCAAACCAGAGCAGCCGGCGCATGAGCTGCGCCCCGGTGGGAGACGGGCCGAAGACCTCCAACCGGTACCGGTCGTCCTCTTCCACCAGGGTAACCGTCTCGTCTTTCGCGATCGTGCCGGTGCCCAACATGCCACCCATTGCCCACACACTCAATTGAAATGGGCGAGCGAGCTTTCCCATTTCGCTCATGTCGGATGGACTGCCGGACAGGACACGGCCCATCGTCGGCAACCGCAATCGGAAATAATCGTTCGCCTGGACAAATTCAAAGAGTTCACTGCCAACCGCCGTAAACCCGCGCAGCCGCATGGCGTCCGGACGACGATAGTACACCGCCCCCTCCACCCGTGACGCGATTGGAATGATCCCTCCCCGTACCTTCGCACTGAAGAGACCTTTCATCGTCCGAATCGCTGCCTCCCGTTGACTCAACACATCCACCAACTCCTTCACGGTCGCTTGCTTAAGTCGAATCTCCTCGCGCGGTGCGAACAGCGCACAACCGGATAAGAAAGTAAGAGCCAATACACTGACAACAATAGTACTGACATAGGACCTCCGAACTCTCCTTCTTCTTCCCCCATCCGTCACACCAAAATGGACAAGTGGATGAGCCTCCACTGCGCGCCAAATCGCACCCGCCCAACCCTCAGCGCGCCAAGACGTCCCCAAGCGAGGGGAGTCCGCGCCCGTGCGTTGCGCGAGCAAAGAGGCTTGTCCACCTGTCCCTCTACTACGCCAGTACCACATCCAATGCTTCTCCCACCTCTCGAATTCCAATCAAATCGATTCCATCGATGGGCTCCAGTTTGGCCAAGTTCCGTTCCGGCAACAGACAGCGTGTGAATCCCATCTTTGCCGCTTCGCGAATCCGCATCTCAGCCTGACTGATCGCACGCACTTCACCGCCGAGCCCTACCTCACCCAAGACCAATAGCCCCGGCTCAATCGGCATTTCGCGCAAACTCGATGTGATGGCAGCCACAATGCCCAAATCGATGGCCGGCTCGTCGATATGCATCCCACCAACGACATTCACGTAGACGTCTTGTCCGGACAGATGCATACCCAGCCGCTTCTCCATAACTGCCAGTAACAACGACACCCGATTCTGCTCCACACCGTTTGCCATCCGTTTCGGCATCGCATAACTCGTGGAAGACACCAACGCTTGTAGTTCGACCAGAATTGGCCGCGATCCTTCGAGACTGGAAACGACTACCGATCCCGTCGTGCGCTGGGACCGTTCTGCCAGGAACAACTCGGACGGATTGCTGACTTCCTCCAACCCGGAATCCTTCATCTCGAACACACCGATCTCATTCGTCGAACCAAAACGGTTTTTCACCGCACGAAGAATTCGAAAACTGTGGCCCTTGTCCCCTTCAAAATAGAGCACCGTATCGACGATATGTTCCAACAGTCGCGGTCCGGCGATCGCCCCATCTTTGGTGACATGCCCGATGATGAAGACCGGCACGCTGCTGCGCTTTGCGTACCACATTAATTGACCTGCCACTTCCTGCACCTGGCTGATGCTGCCTGGTGCGGATGTGATCTGTTCCGTATAGACCGTTTGGATAGAGTCCACGACCACTGCGGCCGGCTGGATTTCTTGTATGGATTTGAGGATCTGTTCGAGAGAGGTTTCCGCAAGAATTAAGAGATTCGGATGCTCGATGCCGAGCCGCTGCCCCCGCATCTTGATCTGTCTCGGAGATTCCTCTCCAGAGACATACAACACCGGTTCTTCCTCGGAAGACAGGCGCGGAAGCGCCTGGAGTAACAATGTCGTTTTCCCAATCCCCGGATCACCGCCGATCAGGATCACCGAGCCGGGAATGACCCCGCCTCCAAGCACCCGATCGAATTCGCCGATTTGTGTCAGCCGACGGGCTTCACCGACCACCTCGATGTCGGCAATCGGCGTGGCCTTTGCCTGCGCCGTCTTCATCGCAGCAGGCCGCCCCTTGCCGGTCGGCGCCTGCCGTTCCTCTTTCATCGTGTTCCAGCCGCTGCAGTCCGGACAACGGCCAAGCCACCTTGGCGACTGGTGGCCGCATGCTTGGCAGGAAAAACTCGTTTTCGCCCGCATTCAGAGGAGCCTCAATAAGAGGGGGGTGGCTAACTCCATCCTATAGGAAAGACCCTGTGAAAAGGAAGGTACGCGACGAAGCAAAATCATATGAATGGCCTCGTCCCCGCTCAAAAACTTG
>DATEPD010000294.1:0-2344 GCA_035273365.1 Nitrospiraceae bacterium
GAGTGCACCTCGACGAATGATCGGCAGCCAAAGGTTTTTCTTAAGATAGTCGAGGTTGAGCGTTTTCAACAAGTCGGCGTCAATGACCGTTCGTTCATCATACGGCAGATATGGGCATTGATAAAAATCGCTTAGCGCAGACCCTAAAGCGTCTTTCGGAACACTATACCGATCGAGGAGCACCGTTTCGAGATCGAGACTGCAGGTTCTTGAATCATCGATCGCCGCCATCACATCGGCTTGACTAATGATTCCGCGATAGACCAACGCATCCAGCACATTCTGCTCGATCGTGCGAGGTGATTTCACCGCACGATTCCTCTTCTTGGACGAGCCATCACTCCTCTCGGTCTTACTTCCCGTTCCTCCACTCAGAGCGTCGATCTCAACGGCAAAATCCGGTGTCTTATCTCAACTCCTAGCCTTTGGCAGGATGCTGAAATACGGGGCGACCACCCCGGTAATATACAAGTGCACATAATTATGGACGGCGTGAGAACGCCACGTAGGGTGCGCAAACAGGCCAGCTCACCCATTCAACCCCTTCAACGGTGAGAGTCTCAACGATGCGAGAAGGAAAAGGCGAGTTTCCGGGCATAGAGGTTGCCTTGCAGACTCAGCGCGGGTGGGTGAAGTAATCGCCGGAGCTGAACAGGTGAGAAGAGCGAATTTTTCAGCATCCCACTAATATTTCGCCAGCCATGTTCCAGGGGCCCTATACACAACCGGAAGCCCCCGAAAGAGTCCCTGCGCCAAATCGGCGTTGTACCAGACCTCCATGACGGTACTGATTCCGATCGACGTCACGCTCTGTTTTGCCATCATCGCCCCGTATAAGCGAACGGATCGCTCAATCTTGATCGCACCCGCCGCATACAGCAAACCGTTGACATGGATGCCGGATAATTGAACCGGCACCCTTGCCCCTACCGACTGGATCCCAGACGAAGCTGGACTGAGAACCGGAATGGATTTCCCCGGTCCACGAGGCCTGAGCACCACATGACCCTGCACGACCAGAAGCCCTTCAATATAGTCCGTATCCAGCACCAGCGTTCCCATATTATCGACATGTGGTGGTTGCCCATCCATAGTGTCGATGAAGACCATGCCACGATTGGCTCCGACGACAGGGGATTCCAACGCCTCTGCAGGCGTAATTCCCTGATCCGAGTCCAAGGATCCCTGCGGATGGAGTTGCCCCATATGATCGAGTCGAAAATAGGTTCCCCAGCGCAGCGCGATCTTCTTGAGCAAGTCATAGTCCCACTGGTCGAGCCTCACCCCTGGCGTCGGATATTGGTGCAGGTGCACGTTTTCAGACAGTGGGGGATTCGCACCTTGGCCTGGCGGAGGAGCAATAACCGAAACGATCCCTCCAATCCAATATTCCGTCCAGCGATCTTGCGCATACGGCATCTGGTCATACGACTGACCAGTGACCGGGGCCGCATCGCTTTTGACGACAAGATCTTCCACTTGCTGTACTACAAGTTCGCCCAATACCCGTAGATCGCCCCAATGGACCATGACGGGAGAAGGATCGCCTGATTGGATAGCGCCGAGATTCTGTCCAACTTGTACCGCTGCGCGGACCGCGGGAATCGACACAGCCCCGAGCTGAAGCTGAACCGTTCGTGTAACCGGCGGGTGATCGACTGTCGTAGTCATAACCTCAACCGTGCTCAGCAAACCTGGCTGCAGAGGACCATACACTTTCACTTTATTAATTCGACCGAGTTCCCCCAGGGAGTTGTGAAAGCCGCTGGGCGAATTATTGAGCATCTGATTATCAACCTGGTTCGCCGCATCGAGGAGGATGTCGGGTCGATCGGCGGTCCCGACAAACTGCGAACGTCCGGCTACGTCGAAGAACGACGGCCCACCCGCAAGGTCCCCTTGACGTTTGGCGAGCAATCCAGCGACCACCATGGGTGTGGCACTCGGATCGTGGAACCAACTCATCACAACATCGGTCGCACTGTCGGCCAGCTGTTGCGCAAGTTTGTCTTCTCTCATGGCACTGATGCCCGGTCCATCTTGACCCGCCAGGTACAGAGACGTCATGCCGACGACACCAAGGAGAAAAATCAGCATAAGCGCCGCGAGAAGCACGTGACCCTTGTCATACTGATTCATGAATTTTGATGCGCGCCGTTCTCCCATCTCCCTATCCTCACTTACAATTCTTGAAGGTGCCACCGTTATGTCCTGAGGCTAATTCCCCGGACAGCACGAATCCCATGCTCAGACATCATCACCTCAACAACGACCAACCTGACGAACGCGGGTTGTGTCGCAGCCTGTCCGTCTTCATCCCAGTAGGAGAACCGCGCTTCTCGAA